>CAYUDZ010000006.1:39919-40221 GCA_964443575.1 uncultured Chthoniobacteraceae bacterium
CGCCGTATAATACCGGCAACGAAGGCTGGGTCTATAATGACAAAGTTAACTCACCGATGATTCGTGACTGGCTGGAAAAGGAGGTTGCCCGCGATGACCTGACCCGCCATGACAAATGGTGCTGCATGATGCTGCCACGGTTAAAGCTGCTACGCGAATTTCTCACCGACGATGGTGCTATCTTTATCTCGATTGATGACAACGAAGTCCACCACCTGCGCTGCCTGATGGATGAGGTCTTCGGTGAAGAGAATTTTGTGGCCAATATAGTTTGGCACAAAATGGATAGTCCAAAAAATTCT
>CAYUDZ010000006.1:40231-41518 GCA_964443575.1 uncultured Chthoniobacteraceae bacterium
TGCGCAGCATTTAAGTGAGGATCATGATCATATCATTCTGTACGCAAGAAACGCAGAAATTTGGAGGCCTAATTTGCTTCCAAGATCAGAAGAAATGTTAGCCCGTTACAAAAATCCTGACAATGATACTCGCGGGCCATGGCTATTAAGTGATTTGGCTGCAAGGAATGCTTATTCCGAAGGCAAGTACTCGATCAAAACTCCTTCAGGAAAAGTTATTAATGGCCCTCCAGCAGGAAGTTCTTGGAGAGTCAGCGAAAAACGTTTCAAACAGCTAGATCAAGATAATAGAATTTGGTGGGGTGATAGCGGTGAGAATAGACCTGGTATAAAAAGGTTTTTAAGTGAAGTTCGGGATGGAGTTGTGCCACAGACTATTTGGCACTGGAAAGAAGTTGGTAGCACAAGAAACTCTAAACAAGAGTTCAGTGCAACAATGGAACTACAGCCCTCGGAAGATGCCTTTATCACACCTAAGCCCGTTCGCTTAATCCAGCGCATCCTACAGATTTCCACCGACCCTGGCTCGATCATTCTCGACAGTTTTGCTGGCAGTGGGACGACGGCGCAAGCGGTATTGGCGTTGAATAAGGAAGATGGTGGTCAGCGGCGGTTTATCCTGTGTCAGATGCCGTATGAAACGAAGGAACAGGAAAAGGCCAAGGAGAACATTTGTCAGAAAGTGACTGCTGAGCGGGTGCGCCGGGTAATCAAAGGAGTGCCTGGCTCAAAGAATGAAAATCTCAAAGAAGGGTTAGGCAGCAGTTTTTCCTACTTCCGGCTAGGCAATGAATTGCAGCGGCAGGCAATCCTCGACGGCAAAGACTTGCCAGCGTACGAAGCCCTGGCCGGATACATATTCTTCACCGCCACCGGGCAGGAATTTGATGCCAAGAAAGTTCGCAAATCCAAATGGTTCATTGGCAGCAGCCGTGAGCGTGATGTCTTTCTGATGTACACAGCAGACATCGAGAAATTGAAGAATTTGGCGTTGCAGTTGGATGTCGCGGAGAAAATTGCCGCTCACAGCGACCGACGCAAGCTGGTGTTTGCGCCGACCAAGTACCTTGATCAGGATTACCTGGACCGGCTGGGGATCGACTTTTGCCAACTGCCCTTTGAAATCTACAAAAAAGTCTGATGAGTACGAGCCTCGACACGCTGAAAATTGCGCCGATGATTCACTTGATCCGGGGTGAAAATGTGCTGCTCGACCGGGATTTGGCCAAGCTTTACGGAGTCGAGACGAAAGCTCTGAAACAAGCAGTACGGCGTAACAAGGATCGC
>CAYUDZ010000006.1:41528-41955 GCA_964443575.1 uncultured Chthoniobacteraceae bacterium
CGCTTTCCAGACGACTTCATGTTTGTACTGAGCAAAAAGGAATTTGCCGATTGGAGGTCACAATTTGTGACCTCCAAATCCGACAAAATGGGATTGCGTTACTCGCCGATGGCTTTCACCGAGCAAGGGGTGGCCATGCTTTCCAGCGTGCTTAACAGCAAACAGGCGGTAGAAGTCAATATCGCAATCATGCGGACCTTTGTGCAGCTGCGTCGATTGATGGAAGACAACCGCGAACTGGCCAGAAAAATCAATGCGCTTGAGAAGAAGTATGATGTCCAGTTTGCAATGATCTTTAAGGCGATCAAGCAGTTGCTGGATGAGGACAGCGTGCGCAAGCAGCAGGCAAAACGAAAAATCGGCTTTCAGGAAAGCGGCAACTAAATGGAGTTAAAGACATACCAGCAACAGACACTTGATGCGGTGA
>CAYUDZ010000007.1:0-1615 GCA_964443575.1 uncultured Chthoniobacteraceae bacterium
AATGTTTCCCCGCTGAGCATTAGGTACTGCTGGACCGGGTCAGTGATTGCAAAGTGATCGACTTTGCGCTCGCGTAGCTCCTTACGTGCTAGATTGAATGCCTTCCAGCCGGAAAAATTGACCAACCACTTATAATGTTGGCTGCCACTCAACTCGACAACTTCGCCATCCATCAAATCGAGCTTTTGATCCGCCCATAAATAGGGACGGAATTGCTGCTTTTCCGCGACGTAGTTGCCCTCACCTTCGGCTCGCGCGTAACTGGTGATCTCATCATCACCGGACATTTCAACCGCTATGATTTTCTTTTTCTCTCCGCGCCCGAAGAGTATTGGGTTGTCGAATTCAGTCATCGTGCTTTTTTTCGTCTGAAAAAGCACCATGGGTGCTATTACAGCCGTAAATATTAGTAATTAACCTTAGCTAATCATTTGGACTTTAAAATTCAATCTTCTTCTTTCTGCTTGCAGCCTGCGTTTGTCGGGTTAGTGATTGCCATGCTGTCGACCAGACTGGAAGCCGGAAATGATCAAGTGCAACTCACTGCGGACAAATTCCTGACCCGTGACGGCTTGCATCTTGGAGCCAAGTTTTATGCCGACCCTCAAGACCAGAGTATACATACGGTGTTGGTTGGGATTCATGGGATCAGCGGCGCGGCCTGTGACTTTGATCCTTTGGGAGAATACCTTGCGGCACGTGGGGTGGCGTTAATTTCCTGGAACTTGCGCAGCCAGGGATTGGATCCGCGCCCTAAGCGGCGTGGTGACTTGGCTGATTGGCAGCATCTGGTTCATGATGCCGATGATTTTTATCGTCTGGTCAAGCAGGCAGCCGGAGATAAGCCGGTTTTTATTTGTGCAGAAAGCATGGGTGCGCTGATCGCTATCAATGCTGCAGCGCAGGGGCTATTCGATGACCTTGCCGGCTTGATCATGCTTTCCCCGGTTATTGATCTGCGCGGAGAGAAACCGCCCTTGTGGAAAAGAACGATTATTCGTACCTTGGTCACACTGGCCCCCTGGTACCGCTTGGACCCGAGCACCCTAACACCCAAGGATGGGCCGCCGGTGCGCGTTGCCGGTGACTTAAAATACCAGGAAGACCGTGCGCATGCACCGCACCACTTGAGCAAATATACATTCCGGTTTTTCCGTAACCTGATCGAAATGACCGAGTCTGCCTACGCATCGGCAGAAAAATTGCAGCTACCATTGCTGATCCTGTATGCGGGGCAGGATATTTTTGTGGCGCCTGAGGATATCCGAGGATTTTACGACCGGATTCCAGCGGGGGATAAAGACAGCGAGCTTTGGCCTGAGGCCTATCACCTGCTGCTCTTTGACGAGTCGACACCTGAAGTACTCGAAAGAATCTACGGCTGGATCAAAGAAAGAAGTTGAATTCAGCCGCTATCGGGAGGATTCATCTGTAATGCGGATGGAAGCACGCGATAGGCGAAAAGTTGCGGTGGCGACCGTGATATCGCTACTGATTCACCTCCTTGGGGTATTAACTGCTTCGTTGCTGCTGGCCTTCCGGCATGTGCCGGAGAAAGCGCCGCCTAAGCCGGAGCCGGAGGTCGTGGAGATTACGGTCTTGCCGGCGGCTACTC
>CAYUDZ010000007.1:1625-39391 GCA_964443575.1 uncultured Chthoniobacteraceae bacterium
TACTCCGCCGCCGAGGCCGCAATTTATCGAAACCCAGGAAGAAGTAATGGCTGAGCGCCCGCCTGAAGACCCGGCATTTGAATCCAATGCTGACAGCCTGGCAGCCAGCGAATTGCCACCCAGTGGCAACCAGGCAGCACCATCTCAGGAAGGTAGGGACTCCACGACTGTGGAATTGGCCGACCGTATGTACACCCCGGGTGAGGAACCACGGCCGATCATGCCGATGCCATCGAGCCAGCCGGCACCGGTGCAGCCGGTTGTCGAGGAAATGCCAACCCCGGTTGAAAAGACCCAAGAAGCTAAGCCGACTCCTCCCCCGGATGCGATCAACTTGCTGCCACCCAAACCGACACCAACGCCGGAGGAAAAACCTGAGGAGCAGCAAACTGAAAAAGAGCAGGATGTATTGCCACAGCAGCCGGCACCACCTCTTGAACCCAGCCTGCCGGGATATCAACGGGAACAGCGGCGCACTAAGATCGAGGGCAGTATCGACTCCCGCGGTCAGGCGTCGGTAGCTGCAATCGGAACACCATTGGGCCGCTACAAAAAGCAATTGAGTGACGCAATCGGTTCGCGCTGGTATTACTATACCACATCGAACCTGGACAAAATCAGTATTGGTTCGGCAAAGATACGATTTTACGTTGACCAGAACGGTGAGGTAGAAGACCTGGAAATCTTATCTAACACATCAAATACAATATTTGGCACATACACATTGCAGGCGATCCTGGAGGCGGAAGTGCCGCCGATTCCGCCTGATGTGGTGCCAACGCTTGAAAATAACAGGCTGGAAGTAGAATATAGTTTCACAATTTACGCGGGCAGGTAACATGCGCGCGACACTTAGACATTGCTTATGATAGTTTTGGCATCGGTAATCGATTTTTTCTGGCAGGGCGGGTTCTTTATGTTCCTGCTGCTAATTTGCTCTGTTGTGTCGCTGACGGTGATTCTGTTGCGCACAGCGGCCTTACGCCGGGCGGCGGTGTTACCCGGGATTCTGGTAGACTCAGTCGAGAATATTCCGGTCGAAAAAGACCGGGAGGCAATAGATAGGCTGAGCAATCTGGTTCGAGGTGAGCAGTCGGCACTGGGCCGGGTGATCGATGTCGGCTTAAGTCATTTATCCTGGCCGAAGAGTGAGAACGTTGAGGCAGTCCAGACCAGGGCACGGCATGAAATCGTACGGTTGGAGTCCGGGTTGATCGTGTTGGAAGTGATCGTAGGGATTGCGCCGTTGCTTGGGCTTCTCGGCACAGTGTCCGGTTTAGTAAGTGTCTTTGCTACACTCGGTGCAGCGGAAGGTGCGGCGGATCCGCGTGAGATTGCAACCGGTATCGCCGAAGCACTAAATACCACGATTGTCGGTCTTGCTATTGCTGTGCCGAGCTTGATTGCTTACAGCTACTTCACCAAAAAAGTAGAAACCATGGCAATCGAAATGGAGTCGATGACTGCCGACCTGCTGGCCAAGTGCTACCATCAGCGGGAAAAAGTGGCAGTTGTCGCTGCGGTCAAGCAGGATCAAAAAGATGAGTCATCGGACGCGACATCCGCGACAGTTGGTCTGACTAAGCAGGGGCGGCGAATTAGGCCGAACCAGAAGAAGCAGGCTACTGAGTCGCTGGCGAGTCAACCTGCCGCCACAGCTGAAACCGCGAGCCAGATGGAATTATCTCCACGTCAGACACCAGTTGAGGAGCCGCAGCAGCCACCATCTCCTGAAGGTGAGGATCCCAAAGTGCCAGACGCTCAAGAGCAGCAACGGCAAACTGATACAGAGCAATCAACTGAATTGTCGCAGGAGATCCCTGCAGAGGTTGCAAAAGACGAACTACCAGAACCAGTGCAGCAGCCTGCTACGACTGAAGAAAAAGCAGAGCCAATGGCTACGGATCAGCAGTCGGATGCAGCGAGTGCTGAGCAGCAAGATGATACAGTTGCGGCCAATGAAGCTAAAGCTGATACGGGTCATGATGCATCCGAGCCCGATGATTCGAAGACTCCAGCAGATGAAGGCGAAGAGCAAAAGCAAGTAACTGATGAGCCTGATGCTACCGGGAAAGATGATACCGCACGCTCAGACCACGATGAACCCGAATCCACCAAGCAGGCAACTCAAGCAGAGTCAGCAGAGCCTAAGCCGCAAAGCACTGAGCAAGTAGAAGCAGATAAATCATTGCCCGCAGAAGAAAAGCCCGAGCAAGAGGAAACTCCAAAAGCGGACACTGAGCAGAAAGAACCGAGTAAAGAAGAATCTGATCAGAAAGCAGAGGGATCGGCTGAAGAAGAATCAGATAAACAAGAAGAAGAGCAGGATAAAAAAGAAGCTGAAAACAAATCAGGGGAAGAGGAAGAAGTGCCTGACAAACGCGACAAACAGGCATCAGGTGATATCTAACCATGCAATTCTACGCCAGATCGCGCCGTAAACCGGCCATCATTATTGTTTCACTGATCGATATTCTGGCGATCCTGCTGATTTTCTTTATCGTCACGACAACTTTTAAGCGTGACCAGCCGCAGGTAAAAATCAATTTACCGGAGAGTGCATCGGCGGTTGAAGCTCCCGCAGAATCGCAGCCGCTACTGATTTCCATTGATAGTGAGGATAAAGTCTATGTGGATGGTGAAGAGGTGGATTTTGTGCAACTGGATGGAGTCATTGCTGATATCATCGAAAACTCTCCGGAGCGGGGGTTTGCGCTGCAGGCCGATAAGGATGCTGGTTTCGGAGTTGTGATCAGGGTAATGGATACCTTCCAACAGAATGGGATTAAGAATCTGCCTGCTTTTACCGAAGTGCTGGGGCAGGGAGGCGGCGGCTAGCTGTAGGTGTTTATCATGGTCTTGGATATTGTTAAATACGGCCACCCGACCTTGCGGACCAAGGGCGAGAAGATTAAGCGAATCGATGATGAGCTGCGCGAATTGGTAGACGACATGCTGGATACCATGCGCGCCGCCAATGGTGTTGGATTGGCAGCCCAGCAAGTCGATCGCGCGCTGCAGCTAACGGTCATCGATATAACCGAGGTTGAAGACAGGCCAAGCCAGATGTGGATCAACGGTGAGGCGGTGGAAGTTGCTGAGTACATGCCAATGGTTCTGATCAATCCGGTGGTAGAGCCCGATGGGAACCCCGATACCGGAGTGGAAGGATGCTTGAGCTTCCCCGAAATAAGTGCTGATATCACCCGCCCGTCAAGGGTTGCTGTCAAGGCCAGAAACCTTGACGGTGAATTGATTGAGTTTACGGCAGATGGACTGTTATCCCGTGCCGTGCAGCATGAAGTTGATCACCTCAATGGGGTGCTTTTTATTGATAGAATGAATTCGGCGGTTAAAGCTGGTCTTAAAAGTAAATTGAAACGATTACGGGAACAATTCGATGAGCATTGAGCAATTGGAATATGGCAGGCTGGACGATGGCACCCGGGTAGATCAATACACGCTGACCTCTGCCGGTGGTGCTAGAGCCAAGATTATCAACTACGGCGGCATTATTACCGAGTTATGGGTTCCCGATGCTGCAGGCAATTTGGCTGACATTGTTCTGGGTAAAGACAGTCTGGGTGATTACCTGTCAGGGCATCCTTACTTCGGTGCGATTGTTGGCCGGGTAGCCGGCCGCATCACTGGAGGCAAATTCACTTTGGATGGCGAAGAGTACCAGTTAGCTATCAATAATGATGGCAACCATTTACATGGTGGGATCGAGGCGCTGGATAAGAAAGTTTGGTCGGCAGAAGCACTGGAAAGCCCGGATGGTGAACCCTCACTGCGGCTGGGTTACTTCAGTGCCGATGGCGAAGAAGGTTACCCTGGTAACCTGCGCCTATTTGTCACCTATACGATGAGCCGCAATAACCAGTTGATCATCGATTATGAGGCAGCGACTGATCGGCCGACACCACTCAGCCTGACCAACCATAGTTATTTTAACCTTGCCGGGCACGCTGCCGGCAGTTGCGTTGATCATCGGGTAAAAATATTTGCAGATAATATTGTGCCTACTGATGACAACATGACATTGCTGGGAACTGTGGAGCCGGTTGATGCGAACACCAATGACTTACGACAGTTCAAGCGCTTGGGCGATATATTACCGGGATTGCACCAAAACCATGGTGACAACTACCTGATCAATGGGGGTGGCTTGGGCAAGCTGGTGCCGGTAGCAGAAGTCCAGGACCCCGGCAGTGGGCGCTGCATGTATGTCTCAGCAACGACCGCCAGCTTGCAGTTTTATACCTCGGCGATGCTGGAAGATGGTACGACCGGCAAAGATGGTGCTATCTACAATCGATTTCAGGCGCTGTGCTTCGAGTGTCAACGCTACCCCGATGGGGTCAACTCGCCGGAAATTGAAGACATAATCCTGCGCCCTGGCAGCAAATATCAGGAGCAGGCAGTATACGCTTTTGCGACCGTGAGAGGGTAGCACCGATTGTCTCAAGTCGGATCTGGACGGGTACTATTTCTTCTGAGCTGTCAGTGGCTGGTCGTCACACTTCAGGTCGCCGATCGCATATTGCATTCCATTGAGGATGTAAGCGAGAAGCTCGGGGCGCTCAAAGCTTTGGGCATTGTGGGATGGTGAGCAGAAGAAGACGCGACCCTGCTTGTAAGGTTTAATCCAGGAGACATAGCGTGGCATGCTCTGGATCTTCTCGATTCGTTTATCTTTGATCGCAGTGGTATCCATTTCCAGCAAGGGATGGAAGTTTAGTTGCTCGTAGGCACGGCTTAGGATGTATGGCTCATCGATATGGACGAATGGTTTGCCATTGAATGGCAGCAACATCGGGTGTTTCGGATTGACCGGGATCAGGATGACTTCCTGCTGGGGCGGGTGATAATCAAAGCTGCCGCCAACGATTGCACTAAACTCATCGGAGTTGTTGAAGTTGGCAATTGCTCCATGAAGCAGGACCAGCCCGCCGCCCCCGGTAACGTAAGAGACTAGGCTTCGGTATAACTTTTCTGCCAGGGCCTCACGCTCTGCCAGCGGCAGCGTGGCATACTTCTTGCCAAATTTATCCATTTTATGGATCAGGACATCGCGGAAGACATCGCGATCTTTGCGACCCGGGCAGTTGTTATTGAGCACTACAGCATCGTATTGGCGTAAGTTCTCAGGTAGAAACACCTCAATGTCGGTGCTTTGTACGCATTCATACGCACCTGATTTTTCGCCGAGGATTTCGACTACGGCGTCGGTGTGTGGGATGCACCAGTGCACGAATCCGGTTGCCAGAGAAAACATCAGCACTTTGCGTTGCTTTGCCGGCTGGGCTGTGGGTGACTGTGGTGCTACTTGCTGGATCTTGTCCTTCCATTCCTGCGACAGGGGAATGGGGTCGAGTCCTTTGGCCAGGGATGGTAGCTGCTGGCAAACGATAAGGATGGGAATAAGCAGTAAGTGTTTCATTTTGAGGTGATGGTATGGGATTGCAGGCGGGACTGTTCGACCAGTGAGAGAAGTTTGCTTTCATCCACTGCGACGCCGAGGCCGGGTCCGCTGGGGCATGCCATTTTCCCACCCTTATCAGAAATTGGTTGTTCCAGGATCGAAGCAGTCAGGAATTGCGGGCCATTCAAAGCCGCTGGCTTTTGCAGGCCAAAAGCGGTATAGACGTGCAGGGTGGCAGCGAGTGAGAGGTCGGGGTCGGTCAGGCCGCTGCCCAACCACATCAATTGGTTTTGTTTGATGATTTCGATCTGGCGTTTGTTGCTGGTGAGGCCGCCGCAGCGCGCGGGCTTGCAGGCGATCCCGTCGATCATGTCGAGGGCGATAAATTCTTCCAAATCGGTGGGTGAGATCACCCCCTCATCCATCAGGATCGGTAGGGCAGCTTGTTTTTTTAGGGCCTGGTAGCCGCGAATTTGGTTAGGCCGCAGGGGGGCCTCGAGGACATCGACTCCGGCCTCGGCCAGCAGCGGGGCGGCTGCAAGCGCGGTCTCGGGATCGTAGCCGCAGTTGGCATCTGACCACAGGAAGCCATTCGGGGCAGCGGCTCGCGCGGCAGTGGCCAGCTTGACATCGAAGTCGGGATCAGGCGCGACCTTGATATTGAAATTTTGATAGCCACGTTCTTTGCCTTGGCTTGCGACCTGCTCGACATCCTCAATGTTTTTAACGTTCAGTGTCCAGCTCAGGGTAAGGGGAGCACCTGGTTGCATGCCCCAAAGTTCCGTAATGGATTGGCTGGCGACCCGGCCCTGCAAGTCCCACATGGCGATGTCGAGGCCCGCACGAGTGATTGGCATGGACGTTGTGAAGCCGGGGGCGATGGCGGCATCCAGCAAACGGTGGGCACCGTCAATGTCGGCGGCATCGTGGCCGATCAGCGCCGGGCCAAAATATTCCTTGAGTGCGACTGTAGCGGTTTCGAGGGTTTCGTCGCTCCATTTGGCTATCGGTACCGACTGGCCCCAGCCAACTCCGTTTGCTGTGGTGATTTTGATAGTGATGCAGGCACGCCCGGTGGAGCCGTCAGGACCGGAGAAGAACTTGAAGTATCCGGTCATCGGGTAGCGTGCCGGGTAAATGTCGATGCGTTCAATCTTTCCGGGTTTAATCATAGAATTTTTTGCCACGCTAATTAGTGGCGAGCTCGCGGCGAGGGCGCCTGCCGAAAGCTGGATAAAGGTACGTCGTTTCATTTGCTAAGAAGGTCTATTTTTCTTTAGCGTACGCTTGCCACAGTTCTTCTGTAGATTCAGCGCTTAGTGTCCCGTCATATATGAAAAGACGGTAGAGGCGAACGTGAGTTGTGCCGGGCTCCAGCGTCATGGGTTGGTCCATCACCGGGTTAAAATTAATAAAGATGGCGCCCTTATGTTGTTGATTCCAAGTGCGGATCTTTTCGGGATGGTTATGATTGGCGGGGTGTGCCATCAGCAGGACACCGGCTGTACCAGACTTGTCGGTGGCGCCTTCGACACGCACCCAGCGGGCGGCATTAAAATTTGCGGAATCCCGCTCGTTACCTTCACTGGTGAGGATCGTGCTATTGTCCTTGTTCCATAATTTGGAACCGCGAAAACCCAATCCGCTGTAGCGATACTTATTGATTATGATAGGCTGTTCCCCAGCTACCTTGTGGGCGATTTTCAGGTCCAAAAAATATCCGCTTACAGGCTGTTCCAGGATGTTTGAAACGGTGATTTCAGTTTCCTCGTTGAGGCGGGTTGCAGGGCCATCCGGTGCTTTACGATCGAGGTAGATGCTGTTGGTAATCAGGCCATCAGCTGTGGCTTTGTTATCGACTGCCTGCACTAGACCATCACCTTTCTGCAATTCCCAACAAAGAATTTTGCGCCCTTCGTATTCGATAAACTTCCATGGCCACCAGAGGCCGAAGTGGTGGGGATGATCACCGGGTTGGCTATCGGTCACGGTAAAACCGGATGGGGTCTTGAGAGGGTGGATAAAATTGCTGCCCTTGAAGTCATCTCCACCAACCGGTTGTGCCAGCGGGGCGGCCTGGTAGGTCACCAAGTCCTGTTCATCGACAGGTATCACAACCTGTCCCACATCATTGGCGTAGCAGGCTGTCGTGAAGAGAATAAGCAGTATCAGGCAGTTTTTCATGAGAGGGTGTAGGGTTCGCGCATCGGGACATTGATTAGCTTCTCGACTTCCGGGTCTCCGATCGGTTTTTCTTCAACCGGGTCCCACTTTATTTTCCGGCCGCCGAGTTTCATGGAAAGATGGTGCAGGACACAGACCGTATTCGAGCGGTGCCCGACTTCAACCGGGCAGATAGGATCCGAGCCATCGCGGGCTGACGAGAGAAAATCTTCCATGTGGTTGTTGCTTTGGAAGAGTTTGACCTCATTGTCGGCCGACCTTCTGCGCAGGAGTTCCTTATCGCTGCAATCCATCTTGCCGCGCTTGCAGTAGGCCCAGCCGTCCTCGGTGATAAATTTGACTCCAGGGCTGCCGTTGCGGGAGGTCATGCGGACGCCGTTAGCATAGAGTGCTTCACCCTGGTAGCCGACGTGGACATCAAACAGGCCGCGATCGGGGAATTCTCCGGTAGCGCTGATCTCGACCGGCCCGGAGTCTGTATCTGTTCCATTAGCCCACTGGGCAATATCGTACATGTGCGACCCCCAGCCGGTGATCATGCCCAGGCAGAAGCGCTCGACCTGTAACCAGCCCGGGCGGCCATAGCCATCTTGCGGGTGGACCCGGGATTCGATGTAGGGAACTTCAGGGCAGGGGCCCAGCCACATGTCGTAGTTAAAGGTCGACGGCGGAGTGCCGGGTTCACCGTCGGCCCTGCCTTTATCGGTTGGAACTTCGACCTGGATTTCTTTCAGTTTGCCCAGCCAGTTGTTGCGAATGATCGTGCAAACCTGCCGAAAGTAAACGCTCGAACGTTGTTGGGAGCCGGTTTGGAGTACCACCTTATTGTTGCGGACTGCCTCGACCAGAGCCTGGCCTTCCGGGATCGAGTAGGTCAGCGGTTTTTGGATATACATGTGCTTGCCGGCGTTGGCAGCAGCAATGCCGACCAGGGCATGCCAATTTTCCGGGGTTGAGATAATCAGCCCATCGATGTCCTTGCGGGCCAGGATTTCCCGGTAATCGTTGGTGGCCTGAACATTGACAGTTGACTCGCCTTGCTCACGGTAAAAATTTTCAACTTTGGTCTTGGCCTTATTCATCCGTGTTGAATCGACATCGCAGACGGCGACCACCCGGGCACGAACGTGCTTCTTCAGTCCCGTCGCCATGGCATTTTGCATATCACCATTGCCCATGCGCCCGCAGCCGATCTGGGCTAAATGCATGGTTGCGTTATCGGTCGGCGTGGACAGCGACCCCGATGGCAGCAATAATGTTGATGCTCCGGCGGAGAGAGATACCTTGATAAATGTTCTGCGTTTCATGATAGACTTGGGTGCATTGACTACTTCACCGATTTACCAGATTTACAATCGTGGCAAAGTCAAGCCGCCGTCAACCATGATCACCTGGCCGGTGGAGTAAGGGAAGCCACCGCAGGCCAATGCGGCAACCGCTTTGCCAACATCCTCTGGAAATCCCCAACGCGGGGTAACGCAGAGGCCGTCGGCGATCAGGCGATCGTATTTGTCGGTGACGCCGCTGGTCATGTCGGTTTTAGTGACGCCGGGGCGTACTTCGTAGACAGGTATGTCATACTCACCGAGACGTGCTGCGAACAACGCAGACAGCATGGCTACGCCCGCCTTAGACAGGCAATACTCACCGCGGTTGACCGAGGCGACGGTAGCCGAAATTGAGCCGACATTAATAATCGAGTAAAATCCATCCTGATCTTGTTGCTTCTGTTCGACCATCCAGTTGGCGGCGGCCTGGGTGAGGAAATACGGCCCCTTGAGGTTGGTATCCATGACGTAGTCATAGCTTTCTTCGGAAGCTGCCAGGATGTCGGCACGTTCTTTTGGGGCGACACCGGCGTTGTTGACCAGGACATTGAGTCGACCAAATTTTTCCCTGACCCTGTTTAGCATGGCGGTTCTGGCTTCTGCAGAGCCGATGTCGCCCTGGCAGTAGAGGACCTCAGATCCTTTGGACTTGAGTTCCTCAATGGCGTCTCCGACTTGATCCTCAGGGCGCATGCCATTGATCGCGACGTCAAACCCGGACTGGGCTAGCGCGCTGGCGCAGCCGAAGCCGATCCCGCGCGAACCTCCAGTAATTAGTGCTGTTGGATTCATATAATTCAGTATTGGCCACAAAAAAGCACAGAAAACTCAAAGCTTTTGAGACTTTTGCGCCTCTTGGCGGCTATGGTTTCAATTCTGGGACATCGAGCCATTGGCGTTGTTCGGATGACTGCAGGCCGAGTTCGGCCAGTTGGACACCCTTGACACCTTCCAGCAAATCATACTGGTAAGGAACATCCATGTGGACGTATTTCAGGAAGTGTTCCCATTGCGCCTTGAAGCCGTTGTCATACTCCTCCTGTTCCGGTACCAAATCCCAATTCTCGTAGAAATCGATCGGCTGTTTGATATCCGGATTCCAGACCGGTTTTGGTGTATTGCCGTAGTGCTGGATATGGACATCCCGCAGCCCGGCAACGGCCGTACCTTTGGTGCCGTCGACCTGGAGGGTCAGCAGGTCATCGCGGCGGACCCGCACGTTCCAAGAACTGTTAATGTTAACGACCACACCGTTAGCCAGCTCGAAGGTGGCATAGGCGGAGTCATCGGCGGTGCACTGGTATGGTTTACCCTGCTCGTCGATGCGCTCGGGAATATGCGTCTTGACCAGGCAATTGAGTGAACTGATATCGCCGAAGAGGTTATCGATCACGTAGCGCCAGTGACAAAGCATATCGACAGCGATACCACCACCTTCCTCCTTACGATAATTCCACGACGGTCGCTGGGCCGGGATGCTGTGGCCCTCGAAGACCCAGTAGCCGAACTCGCCACGGACACTCAGTATCTCGCCGAAGAATCCATTTTGCATCAGGCGCTTGAGCTTAATCAGCCCCGGCAGGTACAACTTGTCCTGGACGACTCCATGCTTGACCCCGGCATCGCGGCAGATTTCGTATAACTTGTAAGCATCGTCGGTAGTAATCGCGATCGGCTTTTCACAGTAAATGTGCTTGCCTGCTTCAGCAGCTTTTTTCACCGCATCAAATCGCTGCAGCGTACCCTGCGAGTCGAAGTAGACCGAAAAGCGTTGATCCGTCAGGACGCTGTCCAGGTCGGTCGTGAATTCCTTGACATGGCTGATCTTGGTCAGGTGCTTGAGTTTGTTTTCGTTGCGTCCGACGAAGATGACATCCGGCATGATGACTTCATCCGGAGAAATGCTTATGCCACCCTGTTCGATGATGGCGTTGATCGAGCGCAGCAAATGCTGGCGGGTTCCCATGCGTCCAGTGACGCCGTTCATGATGATTCCGATTTTGTGTGTTTTCATAATTTTTTTAACCACTAATGGACACTAATATTCACTAATTGTTTTAATTTTAAGTTGTTCGATTAACCGTTTGGTGCGTCGGTACACTGGGGGTGGGCGCCCTCCGGCAATGCCGGGACATCGATGCCGGCTTTTGGCAAGGTGCCATCGAGCTCCTGGCGCCAGTGGGCGACATCGCCGGCCGGGCCATAGCAGTAAATCATAGTGAGCGGAGTTGAGCCGATATTGGTCAGCTGATGAAAGACTCCTGATGGAATGTAAACAGCCTGGCCGCTGTGGACTTCCTTGCGTTCCTCACCGAGGCACATTTCGCCATGGCCCTCAACAATGTAGTAGATCTCCTCCTGTTCCTGGTTATGCCACGGGACCTGCCCGCCGTCCGGATCAAGGACGACCTGGCCCAGGGCGAAATTCGTCGCCTGGATCGGAGCCACCCCACCGACCAAATTTTTTGTCAGTCTTCGCGCCGGAAACCGGCGCCCGTCGATTTCATTGATGTCTGTTATTGTCATAGTCGTTTTTAATTAGCCGCAAAAAGGCGCAAAAGCCTCAGAGTTTATTGATCAGATAAGATGTATTTTTTTATTTGTAGTTTTGGAGCACCAAAGTTGATGAGTAGGCCATGCTCTATTCGTGAAGAGCGTAAGTACCCTAGCAATTGAGCTGTATGTTCGTCCAAAAGCCCCTTGCATGCTTTAAGTTCAACGATGACGGTCTCATCAATTAATAGATCTGCGAAGTACTCGCCTAGCAGGGCTCCGTCCTCATCTAAGACATTTAAAGGATGCTGTTGTTTAACATTAAGGCCTTGTTTACTCAGTCTGTTTCTTAATGCATTTTCGTAGATTTTTTCGAGGTGACCATGCCGATGGTACTTGTGGATGGCGAAAGACGTTTCGCGGACAAGGTCACAAAGTGTTTTAATTTTTTCATCCATAATTCTGAGCCTATTGTGTCTTTTTGTGGCTATTAAAAAATGTGAGGTAGGGATCGTTGTTGATCAGGCGTTTGAGGTAGACGGCCAGTTCCATGGCGTGGTAGTCGCCCCACATTGAGGATTCGCCGTATGGGGCTTTATCGGCTTGTGGCCGGTGATCCCAGCCATTCGGTTGGTGGTAAATCGAATGCAGCAGTAGCCCCTGGTGGGATGGGTCAGTCGACAGGTAAGGCTCCTCAAATAGCGTAGCGGCCATGCGTAAGCCGGCACTCCAGTACTTTTGTCCCAGCGCAGCATCGCCCCGTTGCTGGAAGCGTCTTCCGAGCCGCAGCATTCCCTGGGCGCTGATGGCAGCGGCTGAGCTGTCAACCGGCTCATACGGGTTGTACGGATCAGCAGGCTGATCCATATAATCACCCAACTTGTGCAGATTGGGTGCGCCGGTATCCCAGTAAGGGATGCCGCAGGTTGGTGAGTTTTCGATCGCGTGGTCACAGGTGGCAGTTGCTGCTTCGGTAAAGATATTTTCCAGCTCCTGGCGTCCACCAAATGGGGCCAGCTCTTCATCGCTGAGCGTGTCCAGCAATTCCAGTTCTTCAGCGAACCCGGTGATGGCCCATGCCTGTCCGCGGGTCCAGGTGCTGAAGCCGGTGTATCCCTGCTGCGAGTTGGGGCAGCGGTAGGCTCCATCCTTGGTATTGAAGATGGCTTCATGGGCAGTGCGCCCGCGCTCATCGTAGGAATCGCGACCATTGCCGTAGAAGACAGAATACCTGGCGGTAGATCGCATGTGCTGGAGCGCGCGCTCGAGCAGGGAGATCGGCTTATCGCCTTCACCCATCAACACATGCCCGAGCTGATGTGCCACCATCAGAATCCTGCAGGAGCGGATCGTATCGACGAACAGCGAGTGCGGCCCGTTAAAGGAGTGGATGAATCCACCGCCTGGGATGTCGGTCCAGCGGGCTGCCTGTACCGCGCCGGAGACCTTGATTGCCAGCTCGTAGAAGTGTTGTTGCCACTGATCCTTTTCGAGCCTGCCTTCCAGCATCAGGCGGCGCAAGTTGCCATAAGTGGACAGGTTATTAAAGCCGTGATCGTGCACCCCAATATGGCTGACATGGGTAGCCATGCGCCCGATGGTATGGTTGCGTCCCGACTCGAGGCTTTCTTCGTCGCCGGTTGCATCGTAATGCAGGATAGCGATGCCGTAGCGGAATCCTTCGGTCCACTCTGTCCAGCCGCGGGTCGTGTATTTGCCGGCGACGGTAAAGACCGGTGAGCCTTGCGCGTCATCGTACTCACGATCGATGCTTTGTATTTTGTCTTTTGTCAGGTTGAAAAACTGCTCGAGCTTAGGAGCGAGTTCGTTGAGTTCGGGTGCCTTACTGGTATTGATCATAATGGTTAAAAGCGGTGCGGTTTTTCGATGTGGATCAGGATCATTTGGGAATCCTGGATAATTTCATAACGATGGTAAAGGGCGGCATCAAACTTGAGAGCCTGACCACTTTTCAGCCGATGGCTTTCGCCCGGCAAATGAATACACATCTCACCATCCTGCAGCCAACAAATCTCCCAATCATCGCCGTGGGCCTCGGGGTTGGTCAGTTCTTCACCTGCTTGAGCTGATGCGTGGTAACATTGGATTCCTTTGAATTCTACCAGCGAGAAATCAAACGGACCGGACTGGTAGTCGCGTGCCGTGGTTGATGTGGCGGTACTTGATTCAGCCAGGCTGAGGAGATCCGAGGCTGACAGCCCAAAAACTTTTGCCAGACGATATAGTGTCTCAAGTTCGGCACGACTCTGGTTGCGCTCCAGCTTCGAAAGCACGGCGATAGACAGCCCCGAGCGTGACGACACATCCTCCAATGTCAGCCCGCGGCGCTTGCGTAGCTGGCGTACCACAGAAAAATCCAATGGCACAGAAGATAAACTGCCTTTAGTTGACATAACAGTAAAATACTAATTATAATTTAACGTGCAAGAAAAATAATATTAAAAAAAAATTTCTGAGTCGTAACGTGCTGCTTTTTGGTTGATTATGATGGTTTAAGGCAATGGATATAACCAATTTGAAAGAACATTCGCAGTCGCTGGGTTTTCGTTTGCGCGGGGGGCAACTAACTGGGGGGGCAGTTGTTTCACGTATCCCTGACAGCCTGGCAGGAGCCGAAATGAGTATTTGTGGCATCAAAGGGTTCATGGTTGATGAAGTCCGCGAGTTTCGTGATGCTGCAGGTGCAAGCACTTCCGTTGATTGCGCTGCAGTGGCCTGTCTCGAAATCACGGACTCGCCGGTGCACATGCATGGTGAGACGTTGGAGACATACATTATTTTGCAGGGATCTGGCCGTATGCTGGTGGGCGATGAGGTGATTGTCCTGGAGCCGGGTATTGTTGTGACACTGCCGCCAGGTGTGCCACATGGTGCGTGCTCGGATAGCGACGAGCCGGTCAAGGTATTGATGACGTTCACCCCGGGGCTGGCACCTAAAGACCTGCCGGCGTACCGCGACGAAAAAATTCTTCATCACTCGACGCGCGATGTTATAGCAGATAAGTAAGGATTGGGTGGCAAGGGTTATCTGATGAAACTCACCAATACAACCCGTGCTGTAGCAACAAATGCGGGGCGGCGCAGCAGTGCTACTCTTTAATATTAGCAAATTACATGGATCAAATACAGAGCAGAAAAGTGGTGATAGTGGGTGCCGGTGCGGTCGGTGCTACTTACGGTTATGCATTGGCACAGAGTGGTCTGGCCGATGAGATTGTACTGCTCGATCAAAATGATAATCTGGCGCGTGGTCAAGTCCTTGACCTTGCCCATGGGCAACCATTCTTTCCCCCGGTGACTTTCCGGGTCGGTGACTCTGGCGATTATGCAGATGCGCAGCTGGTCGTGATCACGGCGGGGGCGGCACAGAAGCCGGGTGAGACGCGTCTGCAGTTGTTGCAAAAGAATGCCACGATCATGCGCAGTATCATGGCGGACATCAATGCGCAGCATTGTAATGCAGTGATAGTGATTGTCAGTAACCCAGTGGATGTGATGACTCATGTCGCGCTGCAATGTGCAGGTGATGGCGCGGGGCAAATTATTGGTTCCGGCACAGTGCTGGATAGTGCGCGACTGCGACATTTCCTCAGTGCGTTTTGTCAGGTAGATACACGCAACGTGCATGCCCATGTGCTCGGTGAGCATGGAGACTCTGAATTTGTAGCCTGGTCGATGGCCAACATTGGTGGCACGGCAATCGAGGAGTTCTTAGCCGGGCGTGATTTGCTGCATGAATGGTCCTCTAAGCGTGAGCAAATTGAGCGGCAGGTACGCGATTCAGCGTATCATATAATCGACTACAAAGGAGCAACCTCCTTTGCGGTCGGGTTGGCGCTGGTGCGGATAACCGGTGCTATTCTCCGCGGCGAGAGCAGTGTACTGACCGTGTCCACCCGGCTCGAGGGCAGTTACGGGATCAATGATGTTTGCTTAAGCCTGCCGTGTATCGTTTCCGACCGCGGTGTCGAAGGTGTCATCACCAGCGATCTATCAGCTTCGGAAATGAAAGCATTGCATGCCTCAGCCGATGTACTGAAGCAGGCAATCAGCGAATTGGAATCAGCAGGCTCAGCGTAGCGCCAGTTGGCCAGATACAGGATCCGGGCCTAGTGAATTCTCGGCATTGAGCCGAATTATTTTCCGTCAAGCTCGACGATCTTGCTGGTGGCGCAATTGCGGGCTACCGATTTGATGCCTTTCAGGCAGGAAGAGGCAGACGAATACATCTCGCTCTTGCCGATCACCTGTTTGTTGGCAGCCAGAACGGTAAAATAGGGCTGACCGTTTTTCGCCACCTTGCGTTCGATCGCCGCATCTTTGGCACCATTCTTCTGTACTGAGGCAATGCCTTTTTTGGCGGATGCGCGATCTTCGTATGCTTGGCTGCTAAGGATGACTTGGTGGTTGGCAGCCTTCAGGTTGAAACTCCATTTACCTTTTGCTGACTTTTTCAGTTCGTAGTATGCACTCATGGGTTATGTACTAATCAATTAGTTTAACTCAATGCAAGCGGTAATTTGCACCGATTGAATTAATTACGGCCTGGTCGAACGATAGCCTTCGCGTTTCGAGTCGATGGCGATAGCCTCGTAGATGGTCTGGGCGGCATTGCGGAAGTCGAAACTTTCTGCCAGCCCCACACCAGGTGCTCCGGTATTACCAAACGGTCCGGTCATGCCGCTGCCGCCAGTGACGTCAAAGGCATAGTAGACTTCCTTGGTTTTTGCGTCGGTAACGCGCACGTGCAGAGCGATTGATGAACGCGAAAGCCCGGTCACACCGACGACAGCACGACCCGCCCGATTACCTGCATGAACCCGGTCGAATTCGCCATCGACTACCCAGCCTTCCGGTGCCACTTCGTCATCGTCCAGCACCTTTGCCGGCGCGATCTTGCCTAATTCCTGTTTTAGGATGCGGGCAAATTTCACTGCGGCCTGGCCTTCGCGCAGGTCACGGTCACCCTCCCAGCCGTGGTCGCCACGGTAAATCGCATTACTCATTGAGAACGGCCGGATATATATCGACCTTGGTTCTTCGACTGGCGCGTTGGACAGGTAGGTCTTATCGACTTTGGTTTGTGCGCAGGAGGCGAATAGCGTAACAGCCAGCGCCATGATTAAAAAGTGGGAGATCTGTTTCATGTGTTTATCAGGTTTGTTAATTCAGATAATGCTTATAATTTAGCAGCTTGTAAATTCTTAAAGCAAGTCCTGTGCTTAAATTTAAGAATAATTCATCTGCGGGGTACAGAGAGTTCAGTTGGGTATGCCGAGCGCGTACAGCATCAGCTGGAAGCGTTCCGCCAAGGTGGCGATGTCATCATCGAATTTTAACTTGGAACCATTCATCAGGATAATGATGTGGGCCCATGACGACGCCAGCAGCGTGAAACATATACCGCCCACTTTCAGGAATAAGCGAGACTGCCGTGCAGCGACCAACCGGCGCAGTGGGTGTTGGTGCGGCGGGCGCGAGAAGGCGTCGGGGGTATCTTGATGTTCTGGAAACTGGCGGGTCAGCCAGTAGGCCGCACACACAAGTACCCCTTGGATCAGAAAGTAAACGCACTCATCGAGCAAGTACCATGGGTCTGGGTAGAGCCAGGGACCGCCAAACCAGCCGCTATGCAGCAAAATAGCGGAAGCGAGAAAAGTCAGCAGGATATTCAGGTATACATTCTTGCGGTTGCCACCCAGCGGGAAATAGATGAATTTCAGCAGCAGTTTGCGGTTATAGATATTCCAGCGTCGCCAGAGCTGGACTGGGCTGGCGGCGAGTAGTGCCCAGCGAAAATTATTTTCCACCGGCACGCCGAGGAAGCGGATGATGCCGACCAACAAATCAAAGGAACTGCTTAGCAGCAGGAACCAGGCAACATAATTCACCAGCAGGGCCAACCATAACTCCGCCCGCCCAAGCGAGGCGATGTGAGTGAAACCAAGGCGGAACCCAAAATCGTTGAGCAGCGAATGTTCGAGCCACCATAAGGTTGCCAGTTTGATGGCGGCCAGCAGGATGCTTTGCGCCGCTCGCCCAAGCAGTCGGAACGACTGCCCAAGATGGCCAAACATTTCGCTCGCCGGAAAGTTGAGCATGCCGTAAATCTGTGGCAGGAACACCAGGTAGGCCAGGAATTCGGCAAAACTGCACGGTGGCAAAATCCCCTTGATGCGTTCGTAATAAAGATAGCAATAGCGTAAGAACAGCCCCTGGAAAAGGACTTCGCATTCGGGCATCCAATGCAGGAATGGCAACCACAAAAAAAGCTTTGGACCAACGAATACGAAAATAACAAAGCAGAGCCAGAAGCGCAGGTTGGCCGCTCGTCCGGGCACTTTCCTGCTGCCCAGCGCCCGCCACAGGAAAAAGGCCGAAACGATGACATAGATCAATGCTTCGTAACGGAACAGCCCGAGGTGCACTAGGGAGACTGCCGCAACTACCAAGGCACGTTGGTGCTGGCTTTGCAGTAACCGGAAGCCGACCAGAACGCTTGCCACCAGCAGGAAGTTGCGTAGCGGAAACTCAGTGGCAGCCCAATCTATTTCCCAGGGCATGCTGGCCGCCAATTCGCGCTGGGCGAGGTAGGCCCAGTCGATCAGTTGCAAGCCGATTGCTAATGCAGCGAGTTCGAGCAACAGCAACAACAGTTTTAAAGCAAATCTCTTGCAAAAAGGAATTTTCTCTTTTAAGCTTTCGGTCATGATGATGCGACTAATTTATTTGGTGGTGGCTCTTGGTATTTTCATGCCTGCGCGTGCGGAGGAAGCATCTGAGCAGCGCTTACAAGTGGTTGCTTCGATTGCTCCGATCTATTGTTTTGCTGCGAATGTGGCTGGCGAATTGGCAGATGTCGAGATGCTCTTGCCGCCTGCTAGCGGACCGCACCAGTTTGCGCTGACCCCATCGGACATGCGGGCGTTGTCAGCAGCGGATGTGGTGGTGATGAACGGACTGGAGTTGGAACCTTGGCTCGAGGAAGCGCTGGATTCCCTTGACCAGCAGCCGCTGGTGATCCAAGCCGCCGCTGGCATCGACTTGCCGGTGGTCGACACTGCCGGGCACGATCACCACCACCACCATGACCACGATCACGATCATCACCATCATCACCACGGCGCTGTGAATCCACATGTCTGGCTTGATCCGGTGATCGCGCAGCAGCAAGTGCAATCGATTGCGGACGGGATGGCCAAGGCTGATCCTGAGAATGCAGAAAAGTATCAGGCAAACGCTGCGACCTACAAAAAACAGCTGGCAGAGTTGGACCGCGCAGTGGGGGAGCAATTGGCATCGCTGGATGACCGGCGGATCATCACATTTCATGATGCATTTCCATATTTTGCAAAGCGTTACAAGCTTGAGGTGGTAGCCAATTTCCAGATATCGCCCGGGCGTGATCCCGGCCCGAAGCGGCTGGCGGAATTGCGTGAACAAATCACTGAGCATGGGGTGAAGGCCTTATTTGCCGAGCCACAATACTCGCCCAAATTAATCGAGAGCATCGCCAGGGACTCCGGTGTTCCGGTGGGGGTGCTGGACCCGATGGGTAGCGGCAAGCCGGGGCGAGATTTTTACCGCCAAGTTACGCTGGCAAATTTGGCGGCCTTGGTTGATGCTCTTGGCGATGGCGAGTGAGACAATCCTGAGTGTCAGTGAGGTTTGCTTTAATTACGGCGACAGCAAGGTGCTGGAGGACGTCAGCCTCGAACTGAAGCGCGGGCAGTTGGTTTCCCTGATCGGCCCAAATGGAGCAGGCAAAAGCACCCTGTTAAAAATTGTCGCCGGCCTGATCAAGCCACAATCGGGCAGGATTGACTGCCGCGCCGGGAGGATTGGTTATGTGCCGCAGCAGACGCGGATCGAACGCCAGTTACCGTTGACCGTGGGTGAATTTTTGGCCTTAAAAAAATGCGCTGGTGGCGATGCTGAGCGCGGGCGTGTGCTGGGGGAAGTTGGTGCAGGCCATCTGCGTGCGCGGCGGCTTGGGGCGCTTTCCGGTGGTGAGTTTCAGCGGGTTTTGGTGGCCTTTGCATTACTGGGTGATCCGGATCTTCTGTTGCTTGATGAGCCTTTGACCGGTGTCGACTTTCGTGGCGGGATGAGCTTCCACCGGATGCTGCATCTGTTGCATGACGAGCTTGGGTTGACGGTACTGATGGTTTCGCACGACATGCACCTGGTCGAGCATATGAGCCAGGAAATCTATTGCCTCAACCGCAAGGTCTGCTGCCACGGTGCGCCGGAAGTCGTCCTTGCCAGCGAAAACCTGGAGCGCGCTTACGGGCATGACCAGCAGGCGGCCTTGGCGGATCAATGATGGATTATATAATGGAAATCTTCGAGCTGCCACCGTTGGCGCGGGCATTCTGGATCGCCCTGCTGGCGGCACCATTCTGCGCTTTACTTGGCTCATTTATTACCTTGCGCAAGCTGGCATTCTTCAGCCATGCGATATCGCATAGTGCGCTGACCGGCCTGGCGTTGGGCTTTACCTTTCATGTTGCGGAGTCGGCCGGTGACCCATCGATGCGGATTCTGATGGTGGCATTTTGTTTGGCGGTGGCGGTCGGGATGGTGGCATTGTTTGAATTTACCAGTCTGCCGGAAGATACCGTGATGGCATTTTCGTTTACCGGCAGCGTGGCACTGGGGGTAGTGCTGATTTCACGGTTACAGGATTACCGGGTGCTCGAGGGTGCGTTATTTGGTGATATCCTGGCGGCGCGCTGGCCGGACCTGATCGAGGTCGGGTTGCTCGGGGTTGGGGTGGTTGTTTTTCTGATTCTATTTCGCCGCGGTTTGACGTTGTCGATTGTTGATGAATCGCTGGCCAGAATGGAGGGGGTCAATCTGCGGCGACTGAACTATTTATTGGTGCTGGTGATCGGGTTGGTGGTTGCAATATTGATGCGGCAGTTTGGGGCGTTGCTGCTCAATGGCTTTTTGATTATTCCGGCGGCGGCCGGACGTTCGATCGCCGGCAGCCTGCGGGGCATGCTGGTGGCCAGTGTGATCTGTGCGCTGGTGGCCGTGGCAATTGGCATAGTGGTGAGCTACCATGCTGACTTACCGACCGGACCGACGTTGGTGCTTGCGCAAGTCGGGGTGCTGGCGATCTGCCTGGTTTTCGCCGGCTTGCAAGGTCGCTTCGCAAATGCCAAGGTCTAGTCAGTCGCACTGAGTTGTACTAGCAAGCCATGGAGTATTTTACATTTTCACTACCGGACTTTGCCTTTGCATTCCTGAGTATCCTGCTTGAGGGCATTCCCTTTGTGCTGCTTGGGACGTTGCTGTCAGGTGTGATTGATGCCTTCCTGCCGTCCAAGCTGATGACGCGGATGTTGCCGCGTAACGAGTTGCTGGCGGTTCTATTGTGCGGAATGCTTGGCCTGATTTTTCCGATGTGTGAGTGTGGCATCGTCCCGGTGATCCGACGGCTGATCCGTAAAGGATTGCCATTATCCTGCGGGATTGCCTACATGCTCAGCGCGCCCATCGTGAACCCGGTCGTGGCGCTAAGCACGTTTGCCGCATTTAAAGGACAGGATCCGCTGCTAATGACAAGCTTCCGCCTCGGTACCGGGTACATAGTCGCGGTCGTAATTGCCCTGCTGGCCGGCACTATCGCGACCAAATATATCCTGCGACCGGGAGTAATAAAAAATTCAAATCATGATCATGACCACAGTCATGACAATAATCACAGCCACGAACACGACCACAAGCACGACCATGACCATGAGCCCGCGGTTGCAACCTGGCGCAGTAAGCTTGGGCGTGCGGCCAGTGTCGCTGCCGGTGATTTCCTCGATGTAGCGATGTATTTAATCATCGGTGCAGGAATCACAGCCGTCTTCAACACGGCGGTCGACCAGACGTTAATTATCCCATTGGCCTTCAACCTGCCGCTATCAATCGCCTCTTTAATGGGGTTGGCGGGAATCCTGTCGCTCTGCAGTACCTCGGATGCCTTTATTGCCGCGACATTCATCGTGTTCCCTGCGGCGGCCAAACTGGCCTTCATGGTATTTGGCCCGATGATGGACTTGAAACTGCTCTTCCTTTACAGCTATGTCTTCCGCAAACGTTTTGTGGCGGCGTTGGCGCTGGTCTTATTTGTCCTGATCTGGCTTATCTGCTGGAGGGCTGATACATTTCTGATAGCATAATAGTATGGGTGAAAAAATAGCATTCCATTTACGCGGGGTTGCCCTGTTGACCTGGGCTACGGTACTGCTGGGCTTTTTTCTGAGCGGTAGGTTGCCGTCATACCTGCACCCTACCTTCCGTCCGTTGGTTCCCATCGCGGGTGTGGTCTTGCTGCTGTTGGCGATCCTGTACTGGTGGCTGTCGCGAGCTAATGACGAGCACAGTGGCCACGACCATGACCATGGTTTTTGCGGGCATAGCCATGGGCTGAGTGTCGGGACGGTGCTGGCATTCTTGATCCTGGTTGTGCCGGTGGTGATGGCCAAGTTGGTTTCACCGGGGGAATTCAGTGCCACAGCGATCCAGAATCGCTGGGCGATGATGAGTAATGAGGCACCGATGGCCAGCTATGAGCGGCAGATTGCACCACTGCCCGGCGAGGAAGTTGGTGAGGGTGGAGACTTTTCGATGGCAGCCTATCTCGAGCGCAATGAAGCAGGGCAAATCAAAGCCGAAGTGATCGATTTGATGTTCGGGATTGAAGACGATGTTATCCGCAAGGATTTTTCAGGACAGCCGGTTGCGGTAGTCGGACAGTACATGCCGGCCATGCCAGGCGATGGCAGTAATCGCTTCCGCCTGGCGCGGATGTTCATGTGGTGCTGTGCCGCCGACTCGCGCCCGATATCCATCGTGGTTGAAGGCAGCACGGATGTCAGCCCCGGTGCGTGGGTGCGGGTAGTTGGTACCGCCAGCTTTCCCGAGCAAGACGGGCAGCGGGTAGCTCTGGTCGTGGCTGATCAAATAGAGCCAACCGAGACACCCCGTGAAGCATTGTTGTATTAGCCTACAGCTGAGAAATGATGCCTGACCGTTGGCCCGAGGCTGGGGTAGGTGGCCGCAGAGAGCTACGAATTCTTTATCCTAATCGTGATCATTATCGGGAATTTTGTGCTCCCGGCAGGTGGTTGCGATTGATCCGTGCTAGCGTTGCACTCTGGCGTTGCCCTGCCAGATACTCCAGACCTGGTCTTCGTCGGCAGGTTGACCGTAATCGGTCTGTAGCGTGGTTGCCAACGCCCCTGTAGCCCAGCCGAACTGGATCCATTTTTCCGGTTCCCAGCCGTTGAGGATCGCGTAGAGCATGCCACCGATAAAGCCGTCGCCGCCACCAATCCGGTCGAGGACGGTGATATCGCGTGGCTCGACCACATGCCATTCGTCGCCGACCGACATGATAGCACCCCACAGGTGGTGGTTGGCACTGACCACTTCACGCAGTGTGGTAGCGAAGGCGGAGGCATTAGGATACGCTTCCTTGACACGTTCGATCATGCCCTTGAAGCCGTCGATTTTGGCGGCCAGGCCTTCGCCGCCGGCTTCCGGTCCCTCAATTCCAAGGCATAGCTGGAAGTCTTCCTCGTTGCCAACCAGGACATCTGACAAGCCGGCGATTTCGCTGAAGACGGCCCGCAGCTCGTCCTGCCGGTCTTTCCAAAAAGTAGCGCGATAATTCAGGTCGAATGAGATGCGGGTGCCATGCTGCTTGGCAACCCGTGCCAGTTCCAGGCAGAATTGCGCAGTCTCCGGTGACAGCGCGCAAATCAGGCCAGAGAGGTGGACGAACTGCGCACCTTCACTGCCAAAGATGCGCTCAAAGTCAAAATCCTTCACGCTGAGAGTGCGACCGACCTCACCGGCGCGATCGTTCCAAACCCGTGGACCGCGTTTGCCGAATCCGCTATCGGCAATATTGATTTGGTGCCGGTACCCCCAGGGGTTGCCTTGCGGGATATCAGCCCCCTCATAATCCATGTGCCTGCTGCGCAAGTTATCCTTGATCAACTGCGAGATCGGGCTGCCTTTGACGAAAGTCGTGAGGATTTTGACCGGTAGGCCGAGAAAAGAACTGACGCTGCCTACATTCGATTCTGCGCTGGTAACCTGCATCTCAAAAGTACCGCCACAGTGCACCGGTTGACCGTTTCTTGGGGTGATGCGGATGCCCATGCTGGTGGGGATGACGATGGCGTATTTGCAGTTCTGTTTCAGCTCAATATTCATTTAGATGGTTGTTGGAGTTAGGTTGTTTAATAATGGTTAAGTTGCTGTGCTGGTTGCTAATGCAGCCCGGTTCCAAATCAGCTACTTAGGGAAATAGCACGCCAGCAATAAGGCAAGCAAGAAAAAAAGCTAATAAATATTAGTCACTTGGCATGGACACCATGTTGGCAGCCGGATTAATTGCTACAAGCTGCGAGTTTAGCAGATTCGTTCGAGAGCGGGGATTATGGTGACTGGTTGATTTCGACTTGCAGGAACAGGCGTTCGGGTGCGGTGGGATCAGCCAGTGGGACTATGCTTTTGTAGCGTACGCGTTCGGTCACGCCATCGCCGGTAGGTACTGGGGCACCATCTTGAGCGAGGTAGGTACCGACGGGGGAAAATGAGGTCAGATCAGTGCTTGATTCAGGAGTATAGGTTATTCCGGAGGGATCGATTCGCCGGTCGAACTCAAACACCAGGTAATTTTCACCCGGCATATCTTCTTCGATGGTCACCGCCGGTTGGCCGCGGCTGGCGAGGTCGCCGATAGTCAGGGTGGTGGCGTCTTCCTCGAGGGGGTCGAGGTTGAACGCAAACTCACCCAGGGTATCCAGACCGTCCTCATCCGGGTCATTGTCGAGCGCTGCGATCGGGTCGTTGGCTTGGGAGCCAAAGTTGTCGAATAACCAGGCACCGATCGGCTTATCGGCGATATTAACTGTGGTGCCTGCTCCCGGGCGGTAGCCGGTACCGGTGAGGGGGTCGATGGTGACGGATTCGGTGCCTTCGGCCAACTCGTCTGGCAGGACGCTGAGATCAAATGATGCGCTGGCCTGATTAGCAGCAACTTCCACTGTAGCGGTAGCCGGACTGCTGTAATCGCTATCGAGGGTGGCGGAGCCCCCCAGATCAATGTTGACAGTGGTGATAGCCGGTTGCGGCGGGAACATGGTCACTGTGACTTCAGCTGTTTGTCCCGGCACGAATTCATCGAGCGACTCGGATGAGGAGACCACGGCGATTGGGGTTTGGTCGACAACAGCAACTGCTAGCGGGTCACCGAGAACCAGGTTTTGCCAGGAGATGACCTGGATACTTGACCATGCTGCTTCCACCCAAGTCAGTCCCTGGTAAAAGAAACCGTTCAGGAAGCGCTCGTTACGTGGTACCGCGAAAGTAAATGGTTCCCAGACATGCCCCATGCCAAATGTGCCGCCGGCATCGACCCACTGCGACAACTGGCCCTGGTCGCCGAAGCCGCCCACGCCATTGAAGTCTTTGCCATTGTAGCTTTCGTAAGTAGAGAAGATCGCACCCGAAATGAGTTGTCCGGTGTAGGTGGCGATATATCCGGATTGGCTGAAGCCGTCGTGATTACCCCCGTAACCGGTCAGTACCGCCACATTGCCCGAAACTTTGCGCACCGGTGCGGAGGCATCGGCCAGGTCGCTGGCTGAACCGATCAGGAAATCGCTAGTCTGGTCATAATCGAAGGTCGGCCAGTTGTCGGCTACCAAAGCCGCTGCATTGTCATAGTCGCTGCCCTCAAATGTACCGCTGGGAGTCTTATCCTGGATGATCAGGTCGGTGGCCTTGTCGTAGACTGCGGACTGGCCGCGATCGATCAGGTCTTTGACAGCCTGTAGGGAATTACCATCGAGACGCGCGGTCAGGTAGATGTCACCACCGTTGGAAGACTGAGGGCCTAGTAAAGTCGGATCGCGCATGGTCCAGACAATATCGTCCATGCCGCGCGAGAATGATTTTGTTTGGGTCACACCAAAAAATCCGCCGCGAGTGAATGTGGTCATTGACACCGTTTGTGCAAAGTAGGGGTTGCGAACGGCGTTGTCGGCGTTGGAATCGTATGATCCATCCGCCTCGCCGGTCTCCAGATCCTGCCACAGCAGTGTCAACTCACTGTCTACTGAAGCGAATGTGGCATTACCAGCCTCCAACTTGGTCTCTGACTGGAGCGGGATATCGCCAACGTCCACCGGTGCCGTCAAGGCCTGGATGCGATGGGGGATCCCCTTGGTCAGCACAAAAACGATAATTTGTGTTTCCAGGCCATTATTTGTCAGGTGGGTGCGCAGTGGGTTACGGATTTTACTGATGTAGTCGGCATAGCTGATCGTGCCGCCGGTCAGCGTGGCGTCGTTCAAGTTGAGGCCGTAGACGCTGCCCCTGCCGGGACGTGTGCGGTAATAGTCGTAGACCTCCTGGCTGTCGTTAACTTGCGAATTGTAAATGACGAGGACGTTGGTGTCATTGAGGGCGGCAAATGCGGGAGGTGCAATAAAGGCGGCCACGCACAGTGGAATGAGGAATCTGCAGGCAGAAAGCGCAGACCACTTTGCGCAAAAGAATGGATTATGTGTCCTCATCCTTTTTATAAATACTAAAATTACGCCTAATGGATGCCGAGTCAACAGTCTGTTAGGGTCAAAGTTAAGATCGGTGGGCTATGCAGAAAACAACAGGCAAAGAAGTTTGGTAATTCTCTTGCTGCAGATCTCAGAAAGCTGGAGGATTTCGGCGATTGGCAGGGAGTGTGCATAGCAAAGATGTCTAAGAATTTGAATCAATCTGGTTGGGGTAAGGGTGTCGCAGGGTCATATTTGTTGGATCCGGACGTTCCTTTTGCGCCGCGGCATCTGGCTTTGTTTTACGGTTGGGTTATCCTGTTGGGTGCGACGCTTGGGATCATACTCAGCATTCCCGGGCAGACCATGGGGGTCAGTGTTTTTACTGACATCCTGATCGAGCAATTGGAATTAAGCAGGGTGCAGCTGAGTTTTGCCTATCTATGCGGAACGGTGGTCAGTGGCTTGCTGGTATCCTGGGGAGGCAAGATGTTTGACCGTTTTGGGGCGCGCCTGGTGATGCTGGTCAGTTGCCTGCTATTTGGCTTGGCGCTGGCGACGATGGGGCAGGTAGATGTTGTGGCAGCCGCGGTGTCCAACTTGGTTGGTGGCAAGGTGCAGCAGCTAGTTCCATTTATCGTTATCGCCGTTGGCTTTTTTACCATCCGTTTTCTTGGTCAGGGGATGCTGACTATCACCTCACGGGCGATGTTGGGGAAATGGTTCAATAAGCGACGGGGCCTGGCCTTTGCGATTAACGGGGTATTTGTATCCTTCGGGTTTTCATTGGCGCCGGTGATGCTTGATAATCTGATTGTTTTTTTCGGTTGGCGGGGGGCTTATCTGTTTCTCGGTCTGGTGATTGGCCTGGGGATGGGTCTACTGGCTTGGCTACTTTATCGTGACAACCCGGAAGAATGCGGGCTGGTTATGGATGGCGGGGAGGTGAAGCGAAAGCATGCGGTGCAGGAGGCCCCTCCGGTAGTTCATGAATGGACGCTCGCCGAGGCGCTGCGAACACCCGCATTCTGGGCATTTAACTTTGGTACTTCGTGGTTTTCGCTGCTGACCACAGCCTACACCTTCCATGTCCTGTCAATCGGCGACTATGCCGGGGTGGACAAGGATGCGGTGCTGGCATTATTTATACCAATGGCAGTGGTCGGTATCTTTTCGAACTTCGTGGCAGGCTGGCTGAGTGACCGGGTCGCCATGAACTGGATTCTCTGTGGTCTGTTGGGCAGCCTGCTGGCAGGCAGCCTGGGCATGCTCTGGCTGGATAGTACTTTGGGACGGTGGTTTATTATCATTGGCCTAGGGGTGGCAGGTGGTTGCTTCCAGACTTGCATCGGGGTGACCTGGCCGCGCTTCTTTGGTCGTGCGCATGTTGGTGCGATCTCCGGGTTGAACATGTCATCGATCGTGATTGCCTCGGCATTGGGACCATTCCTTTTTAGCTTGTCCGAAAGGCTCAGCGGCGACTACCAGTGGGCATTCATTTTTAGCTTGGCAGTGCCATTGCTGTTGTTGGCACCAGCGCTCATCGCGCGTAACCCCCAGCGCCAGCAATGATTCTAGAGTGGCCAGTCGAAATCCGCACTTTCCAGCTAATGCACTGGCTGATCCTTGGCCTGACATGCGTGCTGGCGGTAGGGCTGGGGCTGCTAGCCCGGCAAGGAGAGCGCCGGCGTGCGGTGGTCGTATGGGCGTTGGTGTGCATATTGATTGCCTACAAGATTGCCACCTTCAGTTACTCATGGGCGACTGACAGGCTTTGGATCGGCAATGCACTGCCGATGCATTTATGTGACTGGGCGACCTTTATCGTTGCGGCGGCGCTGCTGACCCGCTCACGTTTCCTCTGTGACCTGAGCTATTTTTGGGGCTTGGGGGCGACGATCCACGCAGTCATTACCCCCAACCTGACCGGTGGTGTGCCGCTGTTTTACTGCGTTGGATTTTTTGTTTCCCACATCGGGATCATCGTTTCGGTTATGGTGCTGGTGATCGGATTTGGCTACCGGCCGGACTGGAAGTCGCTGCTCAGGGCGATGTTGTGGACCCAGGTATATGCCGCTGCGGCATTTACCACCAATATTCTGAGCGGTGCCAATTACGGCTTCCTGATGGCTAAGCCGGAGGGTATTTCATTGTTGGATTTGCTGGCTCCCTGGCCGTGGTACATCCTGCAACTGGAAGTACTGATGGTGGTATTATGCGGTTTACTGCTGCTGCCATTTATATTTGGCAGTACACATCGGACGCCGCGGACCGCACCCCTCCCGAGCTGGAACAAGTGACTATACAGAAAAGCGTTTTTCCAGTTCGGAGTAACTGAGGTGGATCATGGTCGGTCGGCCTTGTGGGCAACAGTATGGCAGGTCACAGTCGAGTAAATTGGTGAGGAAGTGCCCGGCATCATCCAGTGCCAGTGCCGGTTCGGCAATGGCTGCGCGGCGGGCGACCGTGCAGGCTAATTGGTGCTGGCCGGCACTACTCGAGTTCGCAGGAAGCTCGCCCTCGCGCAGGTCTTCGATGATTTCCAGTAGTGCGTCCTCGGGATCGACTGCATCGAGGTAGGACGGCAGGCTATCGAGCTTGAACGAATGCAAGCCGAACTCTTCGAGTTGCACACCAGCCAGCTTAAGCAGGTCAAGTCGCTGGCGCAGCCAATCGGCCTGGCGTGGTGGCAGTTCGATTACTGGTGGCATCAGTAGCTGCTGGCCGAGTAACGAATCCTGGTTCATTTTGGCAACGATCAGCTCGTAGTGTAAGCGCTGGCGGGCGAGGTGGATATCGAGAACGACCAGCCCGGTATCATCTTCCAGTAACAGGTAATTGTCGCTGAGCAGTGACAGTGGGCGGAAGTCGGAGCCTCCTGCAACCGGGGTGGTTTCATCGGTCGCTTGCAATGCCGGGTGTGCTGGTGTGGTGGCTGCCGGTTCCGGGCGGGCGATTGGAGGTGTGGTACCGGATGTTGGAGGTGGTTGAGAGGTTGTAGGTTGTGGAACTGGAGTCGTACCTGTTTGCGGTGGCAAATCAGCAGTGGTCTTGGCTGCTGGGGTATTGACTGATGGCTCTGGCAGGGAGGTGGACTGGGGGGATGCGCTTGCCGATGGTCGACTTTTAGATGCTGCAAAAGCGTGCTGGATCACCTCTGCCAGGCGGCGTTGGACGTCGAGAGGACGGCGGAAGCGTACCTCGCGCTTGGCGGGGTGAACATTCACGTCGACGTCTGCAGGCGGCATGGTGAGGAACAGGAAGAGGACCGGGTGACGACCCCGCGGCAGTGCCCCGCCGTAACCCTCGCGGATTCCGTGGATCAGTTCACGAGCCTCGACCGCGCGGTTATTGACAAAAAAGTATTGTGAGGCGCGCGACGAACGCAGTGTTCCGGGACGGCTGAGCAGACCTGCGAGCAAAAAGCCGGGGCCAGCTAAGCTATCGACAGCTATCAGTTCTTTGAGCAGCTCACGCCCGAACAGGTCAGCCACGCGGGTGGCCAGTGAGTCGGCGGCTGGCAAACGGAAAAGTTGGCGGCCATCGCGGAACAGCGAAAATGCCACCCGGAAATGGCAGAGGGCGAGAGTTTGTATTTGCTGTTCGATGTGGCCGGACTCGGTTTGTTCGGAGCGCAGGAACTTACGGCGCGCCGGGGTATTGTAAAATAATGCTTTAACCTCAATCTGGGTTCCCGGCGGCTCGCCGCAATCTGCCACGTCAATGATCTTACCACCATGGATGCGTATTCTGGTGCCGGCCAAGGCATTGTTTTCCCGGGTGGCGAGATCCATCCTGGCGACGCTGGCAATGCTCGGCAGGGCCTCACCGCGGAAACCAAGGGTCGCGACACTGGCCAGATCCGTGCTGTTGCGGATCTTGCTGGTAGCGTGGCGCTCAAGTGCCAGCAGCGCATCGTCACGGTTCATGCCATGACCATTATCGGCAACATGGATGCGGGCAGTACCACCGCGGTCAAATTGCACGTCGATACGGGTCGCTCCGGCATCGAGGCTATTTTCGACCAGTTCCTTGACGATTGAGGCCGGGCGCTCGACCACCTCACCGGCAGCCACCTGGCTGGCGACTTCGTCGGGAAGCAGCTGGACATGCCGTTGGGACACGTTGTTGCTGCTGTCTAATTGCTCTTGTTGGGTTTCCACTTGAATCTGGACTAGTCGCTTCTAAGATTAATACATGATCATCGAATTAACAGAAGATGCCGTCAAACACCTTCGTCAACTGGCAGAGGACCGGGGGGAGGATGGCGTTTACCTACGCATTGAAGTAGAGAGAGGTGGATGCGCCGGAATGCAGTATGCGATGTCCTTCGATCAAAAGCGGGATGCTGATAACCTTGTAGAGAAGGATGGTGTTGGTGTTTTGGTTGATCCCGAGTCGGCAGAATTTATTGCGGGATCGATAGTTGACTATTCCGACGACTTAACCAGCAGCGGGTTCAAAATCCGCAACCCGAAAGCAGTACGTAGCTGCGGCTGCGGGACTTCGTTTGAGACGGAAAGCCAGGCGCACGCTTAATGCGCTGGGTGGTACCGGCAGATGACGGGGGAGACGGGTTATCGCTGACTCATAGGATTTTGTCATCTCGCGAGATCGATGGGGCAGATTACGAAGAATTTTTGAATCCCAGGCTGGCGCGACTTAGTGATCCATTTTTGCTGCCTGGCATGGAGCAAGCTGTCAGTCGCCTGCTGGCTGCCATTGATGATAATGAGTCGGTAGTCATCTATGGTGATTATGATGTCGATGGCATCACCTCGGTAGCAATTTTAAAGACATTACTGGCCGAGTACGGGCTTACTGTACAAACATTTTTACCGCATCGGATTGATGAAGGGTACGGTTTGTCAGCTAGTGGCCTGGAACGTTGCCTGAATGATTTTTCGCCATCCCTGCTGGTAGCGGTTGATTGTGGCACAACTTCGGTAGAGCAAGTCGCCAAGCTGAAATCTGCCGGGGTTGAGACATTGATCATCGATCACCACGAATGCAAAGAGCAACTGCCGGATTGTGTTGCGTTAGTTAATCCACAGCTTGGTAATGAGTATCATTATTTTTGTACGGCGGGTCTGGTATTCAAACTGGGGCACGCACTGCTAAAGCGTCGCAGGTTGGAAAACTTTGATCTGCGGGATGTGCTGGATCTGGTGGCGTTGGGAACAGTGGCTGATCTGGTGCCGTTGATTGGAGAGAACCGGATACTGGCAGCGGCTGGATTAAAGAGGATGAGTTGGATTGGCAGGCCGGGATTGCAGGCATTGGCCGAGGTTAGCGGGCTGAACGGTAGCATGAACTCAAGGGATGTTGGCTATCGCTTGGGACCGCGGTTGAATGCCGCCGGGCGACTGGAGACAGCGACTGCAGCGCTTGACCTATTACTCTGTGATAACCGGAACGAGGCCCGGCAGCTAGCTGAAGGACTGGACCGCCAGAATCGCGAACGCCAATCGCTCGAACGGCAGGTGCTCACGGAGGCTGAGCAATTATTGGCAGATTGCTATCCGGAGTCATTGCCAGCGGCGATCGTGTTGGGTGGTAACGGCTGGCATCATGGGGTGCTTGGGATTGTCGCCTCACGAATCATGCGTCGCTACCACCGTCCGACTATCATAGCCGGGTTTGATGCAGACGGTACCGGCAAGGCGAGCGGGCGCAGTATTCCCGGGTTGTCACTGGTCGAGGCGCTGGCGGCATGCCACACGCACATGCAGCAGTATGGTGGGCACGAAATGGCTGCCGGACTGACGATTAACGAATCGGATTTTGAAAAATTTGCGGGAGTCTTTCGGGATTATTGCCGCGGGCAACTGAGCGCCGAGCAGTTGGTCCGTGAGTTGGTCATTGATACTGTCGTGCAACCGGATGACTTGGGGATGGAACTACTAGATGCGCACGACCAGCTTGAGCCATTTGGCATGGGCAACCCGCAACCCTTGCTTGCGGTTCTGGCGGTAACACCCGCCGCTGAACCGCGAGTCCTGAAAGAAAAGCATTTGCGGCTTGAGTTTGGCGGCGGTCGCCACCGTACCAGCGCGATTTATTTTAACGCTGCGGATAAGGAGTTGCCACGTCCGCCATGGGATGTGGCCTTTCACCTCGAGCGCAACACATATCGTGGTCGCACCACAGCGCAGATGAACATTATGGCGATTCGTCAGGCGGGCCAGCATCAGGATTGACTGGTGGGGCTACTCAGGGTTTGCTTTTGCTATGGCACAACCTAAATCACAGTGGGAGGCAGTTTCACCTCGCCTGCGCCGACTTGGCTTACAGAGTTGGCTACTGCTGGGGATCTTTGCATTCATCGCAGCGATCGCGGCAATGCTCAATGCGATCTCCGGGCTGGTTATACCATTTGTGATTGCGATGGTGCTGGCGATGCTGTTTCACCCGGTGGTCGATAAACTCCATCATTGGCGCATTCCGCGGGTGCTTGGTAGCCTGGTGGTGCTGGTGTTATTGATCGCGGTACTGGTCGCAGCAGTTTGGATCATGACCGAAGGTATCCTGACCCAGTATGACACCATGGGGCAGCAGGTAAAGAAAGGCTTGAGAGCCGTAGCCGAACTGGTCGAGCGCTTTAATCTGTCCGGCGACATGGTCAAAGACTTAAGTGACAGGGTACTGAGCGAAGTCCCCAAGATCGCCTCCGGCGCGGCCAACTTCTTTAAGTCCGGCTTATCAGGTGGGATCACGTTCCTGATTGGTTCTTTCGCGGCAATCCTGCTGCTGTTTTATCTGCTGCATGACTGGCATGGTATCATCAAGTGGCTGGGTGGTAATATGGGCCTGCCAAATGAGTTGGGCAGCACCTTGCTGGCCGATACCACCGGTGCCGTGCGTGAGTACTTCATTGCATTGACCTTATCCAGCATCGTAGTTTCGGTAACCATCGGCTCGACGCTCGCGATCCTTGGTATTCCGCTGGCACTGACTGTCGGGCTGGTGACCATGGTGACATCGTATGTCCCATATATTGGTGCCATATTTGCCGGAGCCTTCGCATTCCTGGTGGCGTTGGGCTCCGGCGATATCAACAAAGCATTGATCGTGTTGGCGGTGGTGCTGGTGGTCCAGAATGTGGTGCAAACTGTGATCCAGAACCAGCTGGCCAGTGATCGCCTGAAATTGCACCCCATCGTAACTTTTTCCTCGGTGATCGGCGGCGGGATTGTATTTGGGGTGCTGGGCGCTACGCTGGCCAACCCGGTGGCTGCCATGATCGGTACTTTCCATAAGCGGATCCTGGCTTATGAAAAAGAAATCGAGGAGAAAGAAGGGCAGGGGATTTGATTCCCTAGCCCTATCGATACGAATGAGAAGAACTTTATTTGCAGTACCTGAACTACCCATGACGAATAACCAGTCTTGAACCGAGATAGTGTTTCAGATATAATTAGATATGTCAGATGAGCAGGAAATTGGCTGGGTCAGACAGTGGCAAGCAGCTGATGCGGCATTGCAAGCTGTACGTAAAGAAGAATTACGCCAGCTTAACGAGCAGCGTAACGCGGAAATCGTCCAGTCATTCCTTGACCCGAATTTGAGTGCCGTTAAGCAATCGACAACCTCGGGCTTAGTAGAGCAACAGGCAATTTTTCACCGTCAATCGGTCAAGTGAATTCTATCATTGCTGCGGCTCTTGAATTGCAGTCGTTCTGCTCATCTCGCAAATGGGATTTTTCTATTATTGGTGGTTTGGCTGTACAGCGGTGGGGTGAGCCGCGCAACACAATCGATGCTGATCTTACACTGATTACGGGATTTGGTCGGGAAGAAGAGTTTGTCGATGAATTGCTCACCAAATTTGTAACTCGTCGGCCTGACGCACGTGACTTTGCCCTGCAGTACCGGGTGCTACTACTGCAAGCTTCAAATGGTATACCACTTGATATTGCTTTGGGTGCCATGCCATTTGAAGTGCGTTCTGTCGAGCGTGCAACTGCTTGGCAGGTTGCTAATGATGCCAGTTTGATAACTGTCTGTCCGGAAGATCTAATTGTGCACAAAGCATTTGCTGGCAGACCGCGCGACTGGCTGGATATCGAGGGAGTACTGGTTGTCAGTGGCGACTCACTCGATTGGCAACTGATTGAATATGAGTTGCGGCCTTTAATAGAATTAAAAGAATGTCCCGAAGCATTTGATCAACTGATGCACTTAAAACAAAAATTTAGCAGTTGATACTGAAGCACTTGATAGTTGAGGCTAATTGTTTTTATTATATAGCTTACAGGCATTTGCGTAAGCTATGGCCTGCACAGGCAGCCAGAATTACTAGGATGAAGACTCTGCAGTCATAGGTTTGACGCACTCAAGCAAAGTCGAACTGACTCGGTAAGACCAGTAATCTTTTTGATGTGGTGGGGGATCGTGTTAGGCTGCTGCGATGGAAAAATATGCGCCTGAGACGCCGGTGGCCGAGTTGCCATTTGTGCGCAAGCCGCAGGCCCGGGCGCTGGGCAAGCTGGGGGTGGAAACTTTAGGGGGCATCCTGCGGCACTATCCGCGCCGGTACGAGGATCGCAGCAATTTTGATCAAATCCCGGATGAGCCGCTGGAGCAGCCTGTTAGCATTCATGGCGTGGTCGAGAAGCGTTCGGTGCAGCGCTGGCGGCGGCGGCTGGTGGTCGAAGCAACGCTTCGTGATGCCAGTGATGAGGCGCCCTCGCGTCTAGTGTGCCGCTGGTTCAATGCCTATCATGTGTTGCGGGCGGTCGAGCAGGGAAGTGAGCTTGTGGTTTATGGCACGGTTCGTCGCAAGGGGAAGCGGCTGCTCATGGAGCATCCGGAGTTTGAGTTAGTTGAAGAGGATGAGGAGCAGGAGCTGCTGCATTTGGGGCGGATCGTGCCGGTGCATGCGGCCACTGCGGGGCTGCCGGTCAAGACGCTGCGCGGCCTGCTCCGCAAGGCGCTGGATATAGCCGATCTCAAGGAATTAGAGATCCTCTTGCCGCAGGAGCAAGTCCAAATTCCTGCTACTGACTTTTTTGAAATGATCCACTTCCCGCAGTCGCTGGAGCAGGTGGCGAAGGCGTGGCGGCAGGCGATCCTGGAAGAATTTTTTGGCATGCAACTACGGTTGGCTGTCCGCGGCAGGGAGTTGGCCAGTTCCGGGGGTAAGGCCAAGCAAGCAGACCGCAAGTTGATCGCGCAGCTGATCAAGGGGTTACCCTTTGAGTTGACCGCCGGACAGAAAAAAGTTCTGAGTGAAATTCGTGAGGATCTGGAAGCAGCACGTCCTATGAACCGCTTATTGCATGGTGAAGTGGGCTCCGGTAAGACGCTGGTCGCAGCTGTCAGTTTGGCGTTTGTGTCATCTGCCGGATGGCAGGGGGCATTGATGGCGCCGACCCAGATTCTGGCCGAGCAGCATTTTAAAACCTTGCAGCAGATATTGGAGCCGCATGGCATCCCGGTTTACCTGCGCACTGGCGCCCTGCAGATCGATTCAGAGATTCCGGTCGCCGGGCGACGTGGTGAGGTAGTTGTGGGCACCCATGCCCTGCTGCATGGCGCCTTCGACTTTGAGCGTCTCGGGCTGGTGGTAATCGACGAGCAGCATAAGTTCGGTGTAGCCCAGCGTGCCAAGCTGCGGCAGCAGGGTGAGCTGCCTGACGTGTTGGTAATGACGGCGACCCCAATTCCTCGTACCTTGACGCTGACTGTTTATGGCGACCTGGCAGTGTCCAAGCTGGATCAATTGCCCTCTGGGCGTGGCGAGATTATTACGCGGGTTCGCGAGCGCCAGGCGTTGCAGGCGATCACCGAATTTATCCGCAAAGAAACTGCAGCCGGGCGGCAGGTCTTCATCGTTCACCCGTTCATCGATGAATCGGCTGATAATGAAGTGAAAGCAGCAACGGCTGAGTATGAGCGCTGGTGCCGGGAACTGGCTCCGGCCCGAGTCGGCTTGTTGCATGGACGTCTGGAGAGGGAGGAGCGCGAGCAGGTCATGGCTGATTTTGCGGCGGGTGCGACTGCGGCTTTAGTGGCAACAACCGTGGTCGAGGTAGGATTGGATGTGCCCAATGCCAGCGTGATGCTCATCGAGGATGCGCAGCGGTTCGGGTTGGCGCAGTTGCACCAGTTGCGGGGTCGGGTCGGACGCGGGAAATTAGATAAATCCTACTGCATCCTGATGCTGTCGGAAAAAGTAGAAAATGATGAGCGTGAGCGACTGCAGCTGCTCGAGCAGACTGGTGATGGCTTCGAGATTGCGGAGCTGGACATCCAGATCCGCGGACCGGGCGATATGTTAGGGCGGGCGCAGAGCGGCCTGCCGGCATTGCGTTTGGGTCATCCCTTGCGGGATGCCGAATTATTGACTGAAGCGCGCGAGTTGGCTCATGCTATAGTAGATGATGAGGGAAAACTGAAGGGCACGGAAAATGAACATTTAACGGCATTAATTGTCGATAGATCTATAACAAGCACCATATCCAGCGATTAATTATCATGAAGAGTTTTTTAAAGTTTTTATTATTCATCCTGATCTTGAGCATTGCCCTGGCGGGTCTCTACCAGATGCGGCATACGCTCTTTAGAGGCGGTGACAAGCAGGCTGCAACTGAGAATCAAAGTACAGCGGCGAGTAGCGAGAAAGCGGAATCCAGGCCGAGCAAGGTTACCCAGGCGACGAAGGCCCCGATCGATTTGGGCGAGGTGGAAATACTTGCTGCACTCGACCAGCAATACACCAGGCTGGTCGAGGAGGTTGTCCCCAGCGTGGTCAGCATCAACACCGCGCGTACGGTGCAGGTGCCTGCATATTATTACGATCCGTTTGAAAGGTTATTTGGTGGCTCGGGCTACGGAGTGCGCCCTCAGCAGAGGAGGCAATCGAGTCTAGGCTCCGGTGTGATTGTTTCACAAGAAGGGCATATCATAACCAACCACCATGTGATAGCCGACATGGATGAGATCGAGGTGGTGTTGTCAGACGGCAGCGAGCATTCTGCCAAATTACTTGATAGCGAACCTAACATCGATATCGCAGTCTTAAAGATCGAAGCGGATGGGTTGGAGCCGCTGCCATTTGGCGACTCCGACAAGGTCAAGGTAGGGCAAATGGTCTTTGCTATCGGCAATCCGTTTGGCTTCGAAGAGAGCGTGACTCAAGGGATCATCAGTGCGATTGGTCGGCGCACCATGATGGATGCGGCCACTGAATTCTTCCAAAGTACGGCCGCGCTGAATCCTGGCAATTCCGGCGGCCCATTAATCAACTTGCAAGGCGAGATTATTGGAATCAACAACCAGATCTTTTCGCGCTCTGGAGGCTGGCAGGGGATCGGGCTGGCCATCCCTGCCAATGCAGCCAAACGGGCGCTGGAATCGGTTGCGCGTTACGGGCGGATTACCAGCGGGTATTTTGGCGTGCAGATCCAGCCGTTGAATGAAGAGTTGGCCAGCCAGTTTGAATTGCCGGATGAAAGTGGCGCACTGGTACGTCAGGTCGTGCCGGACTCCCCGGCCGAGAAGGCAGGAATTCAGCACGGTGATGTGATTCTGAAATTTAACGGTAACACAGTCGATGACTTCTATTCGCTGCGCAATCGCGTTGTCGAAACGGAGATCGGGCAAGAGGTTAAAGTAGAAATCTGGCGCGATGGACAACCCAAAGTCGTGACCGCAATTGTTGAAGAGGCACCCATGGAGCCGCGTATGGCACGAAGTGGGCAGGGCCAACCGCGGCAACCGCAAGCGCAGCAGCAAAGCCAG
>CAYUDZ010000008.1:0-37240 GCA_964443575.1 uncultured Chthoniobacteraceae bacterium
AGGCCAACCTGACCGAACTCCTGCGCTATCCCCTGGAGTTCGGCACGATGTACCTGATCATCATCCTGTTCCTCGGCGGCATCTTCCTGGGGATCAACGCCTTCGTCCCCGCCGGTCGCTTCCTCGGCGACACCCGCACGGCGATCTTCATCGGCTATATGCTCTGGACCTTCTATATGCTCACCGTCCAGGGGGCCACCTTCGCTATCATCCGCGGCGCCCGGGAGGGCTACCTCGAACGCGAGCTGGCCTCGACCTACAGCCATACCACCGTCATCATCACCAAAATCCTGGCCTCGACGCTGAGCCGTTTGATCCACTACCTGCTGATCGCCGTCGTTTGTATCCTGCTTTTCGGTATCGACGTTCACCTCGACGCCGCCTCCCTGCTGGTGATCTTCCCCTTGGTCTACCTCTTCCTGCTCGGTCTGGGGTTGATCTTCGCCGGGCTGTCCCTGGCGCTCAAGCGGGTACGCAGAATTGATCCGCTGCCGGCGCAATTGGGAAGATCATCGTATGAGATACAAATTAAATTCGAATTGGACTGATTCTTGGTAGTTGGAGCGAATCTTCTATTGCATGACCGTACCGTCATTAAGTATTTGCTCGAGCCGTTGGCGTTCGGACTCCAGGTCGGCGCTTGCAGGCACTTGTACCAACTCCCGGAAGTCGACCCGGATCATAGCGCCCGGCTTAGGGATAATAAATCCATCCCATGAGTTCAGTCGCCAGCAACTGTTGGTCTCCACCGCAACCGGCATCACCGGGCGGGCGCTGCGCGCAGCCAGGCGCGCCAAGCCACCGCTCATCCTGTAGCGTGGTCCGCGTGGGCCGTCCGGCGTTATGGCGACATCGCCGCCACTTGCCAGGACTCTTTCCAGTTCCAGCAGCGCCCGGCCGCCACGCTTCGAGCTGGATCCACGAACTGCATCCTGACCAAAATAACGGATAGTCTGCGCCAGGATAGCACCGTCATTGCTCGGGCTGGTTAACACCGAGCCATGCCGGTGGCGACAGAATTTGCGGGAAGCTATCGTAGCACCCAGCACCCGGTTGTGCCAGAACGCCCAGATCACGGGTCCGGGCTCATTTTCAGTGCAAGTAATCTGAGTCTTGTCGCTTACCTGGAAGCGCCAAGTGCTACCGAGCAGACCAACTAATGAACGGATTGCCAGTGCTATTAAGCGATGCTTAAGGGTAATCGGTTTGATCAGCGAGCTGTTGGACATGTTCATTCTGACTCGGATTGCCAGCGAAATGCATTTGGGGTGTCGATGCCCAGTTGATCAAGGATCCGCCAGACTACGGTATCCACAACCTCCTCAACAGTTTTCGGCTTACTGTAGAATCCCGGTGACGCAGGTAACAGTATAGCCCCCGCTTCAATAACTTGTGCGGCATTGCGCGTGTGAATCAGGTTCCATGGGGTCTCACGTGGCACGATGATCAGCTTGCGCCCTTCCTTCAGAAAAACATCTGCTGCGCGCAGGATCGCCGTGTCGCTGATTCCGGTGGCCACGCGGGCCAGGGTGCCCATCGAGCAAGGAACGATTACCATCGCGTCCAGCTGTGCCGAGCCGCTGGCAAAGGGTGCATTCATGCTCTTATCATTGTACTCATGCACACCGGCAGGTACATTCAGGCCGCCCAATTCCTCATTGACCACCTGGCGCGCATAGGCGCTCATGACCAGGTGAAGCTCGTGCTTTTCTGGATCAAGGTGGTCTAGCAGTCTTTGTAAATATAGCGAGCCACTGGCTCCGGTAGCTGCAATAACGATTTTCATTGTACAAATTTATAAACGATTGCCCTTTAATCCGGGATCAAGTTTTACGGTAGGAAGATAATCTGATTAGAGGTTGCCATATCCTAAGCCCTACTCATAGTCTAATTATGAAAGTAATCAGGTATATCAACTGATAACGCACAATCATGGAATTTAACTGGCTGAATCCTACATTTGATCTTAAAAAAACCAGCCCTTCGGAAATCGAGGAAGCTTTTGAAGATCCCTTTAGTCTCAGGTTGTTGCCGGACTCAACGACCAGCAACAAACAGGCCCGTTATGTTTGTCTCGGCAAGACCCTGAAGGGCCGACCACTTTTCAGTGTGTTCTGGACCGATGGCAAGGCTTACAAGGTGATTGCTGCACGGGAAATGACCGAAGCGGAACACCAGTTCTACGAGCGTAAAAATGCCGAGACGCTGTACTAGCAGACCTTTCAAGATGAGCAATCAGATCAAAAAACAAATTAGCACCTGGGATGATGTTCCTGAGTTTCAGGATACAGCCGCAGAAGCAGCTTACTGGATGGAAACATCACTGGATCCCAGCCTGATGAACGAGTCGCTGCATAAAGCGGATACACGCGAGTCCACAACCATTACCCTGCGCTTTGATCCGCGCATGCTCGCCCGCATCAAACGCATCGCGCGCTCGCGCTACCTCAATTACCAGAGCATGATCAAGCAATGGCTTAGTGAGCGCATCGAAGACGAGCAGGCTGACTAGTCAGGATTAGCTCAGATTCAACTTTGCTAACAGTCGCAGAACTGATAAAAAATCAGCATGTTTAAGTACTCCCTGATATTTTTTATAGCTATTCTCGGCTTAGCCGCAAACTTGCTGGTGGCAGATACCGTGGAACTTAATGATGGCACCAAGGTTGAAGGCACTATAATCAGTGAGTCCGAAGACAGCGTGACTGTGGAGATCCAGGTATCGGATTCAATCACCGATAGAAGAACGATTTCCAGGTCTGATATCAGCGAGATAACAAAGACACCAGCTGATCAGGTGGCCTGGGAGCTACTCAAAGATATTCAGCTGCCCGAGACAGCAATCTCAGCCAGTGTCTACCAGCCACAGATCGACCAATTACAGTCATTTCTGGAGCAGTTTGCCGATAGTAGTTACGCAGCCCAGGCGCGCCAGTTACTGGATTCATTCAAGGCCGAAAACGAGCGTGTACAAAATGGCGACTATAAAATTGAAGGGGAATGGGTAGCTGCAGATGATGTAGCGGCGAGGCAGGAGGAAATCGATGCCCTACTCAAATATATGGAAATGCGCAGCATTGCTCAACGCAGCAACAGTGCTGGCGCTCTCACTGCTTTCATGCAGATCGATAAGGATTACAGCGATCAACCTGCCTTCCCCGATGCAGCTGCGCTGGCTTTGAATATTGCCAGTCGATTAAATTCGCGATTGCCGCAGCTTAAGGAAGGTGCCGAGCGTGCCGCTAAAGAGTTTGAGGTTGGTCTAGCCAGAACACCCGAACAGGACCGGGCAAGGGTAAAAGCAGTGTACGATGCCAAGCAACAGGCGTATAATGAAGCACTCGAAAGGGTGCGCCGCAACCGTGAAGAATTTCCGCCGCTATTCCAGGATAGCGAAAGGAGTGTGCGCGACGTCGAGCAGGCATTGCGACAATTACTCAGAAAGCTCAAGTCACTCGATGTCGATGCAATGAAGGAGTCCCTCAAACTGACTAAAAGTGCCAACCAGCAAATCGTAGACGGAGATTTCGACGAAGCGCGGAAAACGTTGGATGAAGCGAAGAATTTATGGACTCGAAATGCCCAGGTTGCCAGCTTGAATAAGCAACTTCAAACTGCTGTCAGAGAGGCTGAGGTAGCTGCACGTGAGGCTGAAAAGCTGGCCGCACAGCAAGCTAAAGAAGCGGCAGCGGCGGCGGTTGCACAGGCTGAGATAACCGAGCAAACGGAAGCCGCCCAAAAAGCGAAAAAGTCTGACGCAGATGATGCAGGCGCACCCTTCGACTTCACTTCACCAATGGGTGCAGGCATTATTGTCGGTGTATTGGTTTTACTGCTTGTCATTGCGAACTTCGTAACCAAGCGCTCATCCAAAAAGGACGAATAGAGCGGCCAGTCACGGTGCTGTTTATATCGCAGTATTTTTTTCTTGCATTCGCGGTGCGGATGAACGATTCTACGCGACTCTAAATCAAGCGAGGCATCCGAGGTGCCGTCACATCTAAACAAACAAATACAATAACATGTCATCAATTGAGACAATGACTGAGCTTCTCGAGGCAGGCGTTCACTTTGGTCATCAGACCAAGCGCTGGAACCCGAAAATGAAGCCGTATATCTTTGAGAAGCGCAACGCGATCTACATCATCAATTTGGGTGAGACCGTCAAACAGTTGCATGAAGCTTGTGATTTTCTGAGCGGGATCGCAAAGAAGAAGGGTAAGGTAATATTTGTCGGCTGCAAAAAACAGGCCCAGGAAGCGGTAAAAGAAGCAGCGGAAGCCAGCAACCAATATTATGTCAACCACCGCTGGCTGGGTGGCACGCTTACTAACCTGACAACCATACGCAAAAGCGTCGCCCGCCTCAAATATATCGAGGAGATCAAGTCATCTCCCGAGTTTTCCAAGATGGGCAAACAGGAACTGGCCGCATTACGCAGAGAAGGTGAAAAGCTCAACCGCAACCTTGCCGGGATTCGTGAGATGGAAAAACTTCCCGATGCAATGATTGTCATCGATACTGCTCGTGAAGCCATTGCGGTGAATGAAGCCCGCCGCCTCGGTATCCCAATTATTGCTATTGTTGATACCAATGCGGATCCTGACATGATCACTTATCCGATCGCAGGAAACGACGACGCGATCCGTGCCATTCGCATTATCCTGCAAAAATTGGTCGATGCGATTGTCAGTGGTAGCGATTCCAGCAAGCAGGTTGCCGAGGAAATGGCAGCAGTTGCTGAATAGTCACTTGCTTCTTGCGGCAAGCCAAAGTATACGATGCCTGCGCACGGTTTACTAACCACCGTGCGGACCACTATTTTCAAAGAAGAACTGTAATTAAATATAACTACCATGGCCACGACTATTAATTCGAAAGACGTTAAAAAACTGCGCGATAAAACCAATGCGGGCATGATGGACTGTAAACGTGCACTCGAGGAAGCAGGGGGCGACCTCGAGGAAGCGGAGAGCATTTTGCGTAAGAAAGGAATCTCGACTGCCGCCAAAAAAGCCGGGCGTGATGCTAAAGAGGGGGCTATAGCATCCAGCATCGAAAATCAGGGTAAGGCAGGAGTGCTGGTTGAAGTAAATTGTGAAACCGATTTCGTTGCCAAGAACGATTCATTCAAGAATTTCACCAATGAAGTTGCTGCCTTGCTGGTGAAGGATCCGAAGGTCGACCTTGAGCCCAAGCGAGTTGAAGCAGTGGCAGCAATGGGGGAAAATATTCTGATCAGCCGCCATACCCGTTATGAGCTTGATGGTAACGGCCTGATTGCCAGCTATATTCATCTCGCTGGGAAAGTGGGGGTGCTGGTCGAGATTCACTGCGAATCAGATAAGGTATCGCAATCTGAGGGTTTTAAAGAACTGGTGAAGGACATTACCCTGCATATTGCTGCGGCGCACCCTGCCTATGTTTCGCGTGAACAGGTTGACGCCGACGTGATAGCTAAAGAACGGGAAATCTATGCAGCTCAGGTATCGGGGAAACCGGAAAACATTATCGATAAGATCGTCGATGGGAAACTGGATAAGTATCTTGCCGGCATCTGCCTACTGGAACAAGCCTTCGTCAAGGATCCGGATCAGTCGATCCAGGAATTACTGGATCAAAAGAAAAAGGAACTGGGAGAGGCAATCAGTATTAGCCGGTTCATGCGTTACCAATTAGGCGAGGAAGTTGCTTAGTTCCGCAAGCTGCATAATGCAGCCATGTTTACTTAATCGGTTTCATTATGGGATGACGGCGGTCGAGCTGTTTTAAAGCCGCACGTTGAGCCATAATCTCAGCCTGATGCGGCCTTGACTGGTCTTGGTCAAAGCGATCATAAACGGCTTGCAAATTTTGTTTTGTGCAACAACTCTCTGACTACGAGTTGGGCGTGCGGCACGATCATTCAGCATGGATAAAGCAAAATACATAGATTTCATTTCCATCGACGGCAAAGTCTCGGGAGAGTTTTCCAGTGAAGAAGCAGAGCATCTGCAGGGCGAAGTAGACTATCTGGATTATTTTACTTCAGCAATCGCACAGGTTCTCGGCACACCTGAAAACGAGTACCGGATTATACATAGCGAAAACAACCAGCAAGTTGCCTGTAAAATGAATCCGGACAGCAAACTGGTAAATGGTTTGATTTGTGCCGGTGACCACAAGCCCGCGGCCTTGTTGCAGAAATTTGGGGGTTAGCGGGCAGGATGAATGAAAAAATTCAACAGGTGATTAAACCGCTGAATGATGTCATCGGCGTATCGGGGGTGATGGTGCTTGATGGCGAAAAGCCGTTGTTTCACAGCTTGCCACTCGACAGCGCACGCGAAAAATTGCTTTGCCAGCAAGTGCACGGGTTCCTGGATGGCTACCGTCAGGTCGGTAGGGACATCAAGTACATCGTTATGACTTGGAAGTCGCTCTCGCTGCTACTCTGCACCGCCGGGTTTACCCACGTGGCTGTGCTCTTTCGTGACACCAGCGTGCTTGATGAGCTTGTTGAGCTGGCGCCCGATATAGTAGCCAAACTGAATCAGGAAATCGAAGACCAGAAAGCAGAGGAGTCACGCAAAGTTGCACGGGTGAAACTAATCGAGTGGCAGGAGGTCATCAAAAGGCTTACTGCAATCCTGTCTAAAGTAGTAAGTTATGGCCAGGCGGAACGCATGATTTACCGGCAGATAGAAGAACAGGAAATCGATATTTCAAAGTCTGCTTCACTTACTCAATTGCGGAAATTTACCAATCAGTTAATGGCCCAGGTTGGCCATCGGACAAAGCAACGACTGCTTGAGATCGAAGCAGAAGCCTATCTGGCGCAGTTTGAATAACTTTACTTGCAGCACCTAACATTATGAAACTACGACTAGCGATAATTCTGACACTAACCTTACTGCTATCAGCATTTGCATGCCAGGCGCAGGAAGCCATGGACATTGACTCACTGCGTGAACAAGTGTCACTGATTGAGGAAAAACTGGCCGGCTCGGCAGCAGAGCCGGGTGAGACTCAGAAGAACCTCAACCTGGTGTGGACGGTTGTGGCTGCAGCGCTGGTATTTTTCATGCAAGCGGGGTTTTGCCTGTTGGAGTCCGGCAGCGCTCGTGCCAAAAATAGCATCAACGTGGTAATGAAGAATGTGCTGGACTTTTGTGTCAGTGCAGTGGCTTACCTTTTCATTGGCTTTGCCCTGATGTTTGGTACCAGTTACGGCGGATGGCTGGGGGTGGGGCCATTCTGGCTTTCTGATTTTCCGGCGGAGAGCCCGATCTGGTCGCTCTGGATATTTCAGGTGGTCTTTGCTGGCACTGCTGCGACGATTATCTCTGGCGCTATGGCCGAGCGCACCAAATTCATCGGCTACGTCATTTTTAGTGCTGTGATTTCAGGGCTCATCTACCCGGTGCTGGGGCACTGGGCCTGGGGTGGTGCGGCAGCTGGAATAGAAGAAGGCTTTGGCGAAGGGCTGGGTTGGCTGGGAGCCATGGGGTTTGCAGATTTTGCTGGTTCTACTGTCGTCCATGGAATTGGCGGGGCTGCGGCTTTAGCAGGTGTTATTGTGATCGGTCCACGTGTTGGTCGCTTTGCTGCCGACGGCTCGCCGCGACTGATCCCTGCACATAACATACCGATGGCTGCACTTGGCACGTTCATCCTGTGGTTTGGCTGGTTCGGGTTCAATGCCGGTTCAACATTAGCCGGAACTGCCGAGATCGGGCGTATCGCGGTGAATACGTTGGTAGCTGCCTCCATCGGTGGGATTTCTGCAATGCTGACCGTATGGACTATTGACCGGCGTCCCGATGTGTTAACAACACTCAATGGGACGCTTGGCGGGTTGGTGGCAATCACTGCCTGTTGTAATGTGGTAACCCCATTTTCTGCATTTCTGATTGGTTTCGCTGCAGGAATCATCACCGCGTTGGGGACAATGTTGCTTGAAAAGGTCAAAGTTGACGATGTTGTCGGGGCCGTGCCGGTGCATTTATTTTGCGGCATCTGGGGGACGCTTTGCGTTGCCCTTTTTCATGAGGACGGATTCGTAGCGGAATCGCTGCAGATCCAGGCCATTGGCGCATTAAGTATTACGGCAGCAGCCTTCGTGCTTTCGTTGATCGCATTTGTCATTATTAATGCAATCTTCAAAATTCGGGCGACCGAGCGTGAGCAGGAAGACGGCTTGGACTTTTCGGAACATTCGGCCAATGCCTACCCCGACTTTCAGACGAATTCACGCAGTTGAGTTCCGTCTGCTTTGCTCGTTGTGTGGGTATTGCGTTGAAAAAAATACCGCCGGACAGGTTAGGGCATGCAGGTTAATTATTTTGCGTCCGCATGCAGGATAATTTCCTGGCCGCTGGGAGACATCACGAATTGCTGGCGGGCGCATTCGGAGCCGGGCTCGATGAGTGCCTCAACAGCCCAGATCAGGGAGATATATTTACCGGAGAAGCTGTATGGCTGATCCGGCAGATTGAAGCTATCTGACTTGCTGCCCGAACGACCGGGTGACTTCCAGGTATGGTCGTCGACCACGATCACATCCTGGCTGCCCTTGCCTTCAGTGTAATAGATAAGCTTGATATGTAAATTGTGTGGTTCCTGCTGGCAGTGCCAGTTGACCGTACACTCGATGGTCATACTTGGCAGGCAGTAACGTGCGGTATCAGGTATGGAAATCTGGATACTGTTCATGAGTGAACCACCATTGGTAAAACCTGCAGCACGTGGTTGTCACTAATATCCGGCCACCCGGGGATGTCTCCCTTGGTTTTCAGCTCCCAGATTATCTTATTGTTGGGCAGGTCAAGCGATGGGACGGACTCTGCTGGTATGTATGCCTGGCGGACACCTTGAGGCATCCCTGACGGAGATGTTTCGCTGATGACAGGAAACGAATGAAAAACATTTTTATCGGTATAGGTTGAGGTGCCGCGCCGGTATTGAGCTTCTTCGCGACCTTCCAGAATGACCTCGAGTTTTTTGATGCGTGAGGAATTACCATTGATCCGCCATTCGACTGCTAACGGGTCACCCAACCGGGGGGAGCCCGGAGCAAGGGCGAGCTCGACCTTCGGATTGGCTAACTGCATGAGCGCACGAATGAAGTAGATAATGATGCCGACACCAACTGCTACGAAAGGCACCAGAAATAGTGTGAGAAACCATGGTTTGGCTCCTGTATTCCACTCCTCGATAACATGAAATACAAAGACGGAAACGATACCGTTCCAGAACAGTCCGACCCCGAGCGTACCAAATACCTTGGTCAGGCGCCCCTGGCCACCTTTGATTACCGTGCGCTCGCTTGGTGCTCCAGCGTGCGGGTGGTCGCTGCGTGCTAGATTCTGGTATTTTTGCTTGTGGTTTTTGCCGCGCAATAAACCCACCAGCAAGCCCGCCCCGATCAGTCCAAACAATACAGGCAGGAACGAGATGAGATAAATCGGCTTGAAGCCGGGAGACAGCACCGCTTGAGTTGGGTCGTCAGGTGAAACAAAGCATACCGCTTGGGATCCTTTAGGGTACTGGTCGACGATGCGTTGTTTGCTGCTGCGACCACTGGATGAGCCGCCAAGCAAGTCGTAGCGATCAGATTTGTATTCCCGACCATCAATTTGGTAGCTGTAGACAATATCTACCGAATAAGTGGTACCATCACTGTCACTGTGCCGTTCGACCCGACTCGAAAGTATTTGGCAGGGAACCTGCGGCCAGGATTTGGAAGCCACCGCATTACTGACTGTTGGTATCGTCCACAGCGGCGTAGCTATCACGCCGATCAAGAAGAATACCGTGGCCACGATTATGCCGACAGTTTTTCCACTGACCTTGGAGGAGGCTTTGGTAGAGAGCGCTTGGGGTTTATCTTTAGGTACAGCAACCTTGTGCCAGGTGAACCAGATTCCACCCAGCCCGACTGCCAGAAAGATGAGCGGGATAATAATAAAGAATGCTATGAACAGCGGCTGTCTTCGCAAAACTGCCTGTGAGGGCAACTCGGGGTTGACGTAACAGTAGCGCTCCGGAGCGGCCATTAGTTGAGCAGCAATTCGCTCTGCCTCAGCGATTGAACTCTCGCCGTCATAGCCATTCATGAAGGTTGTCGATGCAAACGCCTGCCCATCGAAAGCATACTTGTAACGAACGGTCACGTTGTAGGGGTTGTTGTCATCGCTGTTGGCGGTGTCGCTACTATCGACACTGCTGGCCACGATCGTGCATGGCGTTTTTTGCCAGCTATAGGTGCCAGCGATCTCGATTACTTCTCCACCCAGCAAAAATAGAAATAAGCCGCCCATGCCGGCAAAGACCACAAAGAACAAGCTGGTAAAGAGAGCACCGATGATCCTGCCGGGGCCTGAGACGTTTGCTTTGCCAGCACTGCCTGTTTTCCAAGTTGCCATGGTGCAGTTAAAATTATTCGATCAGGTGAATAAATAATCCCGAACGTAGCTTTGGCTCGAACCAGGTGCTTTTTGGCGGCATAATCTGACCGGCGTCAGCGATTGCCATGAGCTGTTCTACTGTCGTTGGGTACATCGAAAAAGCCACCTCTCCTTTGCCGGAATTGACCAGCATCTCAAGTTCCTCGATCCCGCGGATGCCGCCTATGAACTGGATTCGCTGACTGGTCCTTGGATCGTCTACCCCCAACAGCGGTGCCAGCAGATGGTCCTGCAAACCGGCGACATCAAGCTGGTCGGCCGGCGATGCTGTGGGGTCTGGCGACCACTTCAGCTGATACCATTTGCCCTCCAGATACATCCTGATATCACCCGGTGCCTCAGGGTGAGGCGCGGCATCTCGGGTGACTTCAAAACGCTCTGCAACCAGTTGTAGAATTTCATCGGCAGAGTGTCCCTTCAGGTCAGCAACCACCCTGTTGTATGGCAGGATCTTTAATTGGCTGGCCGGGAACAGCACGCACAGGAACCAGTTGTAAGGTTCATCGCCGGTGTGGTTAGGGTTGTTCTCGCGACGCTCTTTGCCAACCCGAACGGCACTGGCTGTACGGTGGTGGCCGTCGGCGACATAAGCTTCCGCCAGCTTTGATAAAGCGTCACGCATGGGGTCAATTTCAGCCACCTTCCAGACTCTATGCTCGACCCCGTCGGCGGCAACAAAATCGGCGTACGGCTCATTCAGCATCGTCCTGGTGACTAATTCGTCGATTGAGTTGTCGTCTTTGTAGGTCAGGAAAACCGGCGAGGTATTGGCATTCAGTTCATGGATCAAGCGGGTGCGATCATCCTCTTTTTCGCGACGGGTTTTCTCGTGCTTTTTGATGAGGTCGTTTTCGTAGTCTTCGATATGGCATGCCACGGCAACTCCAGTTTGCTCATGGCTGCCCATCTTCTGGCTATAGACATAGTAGACCGGTTGCTCCTCTAGCAGCAGCACCCCGTCATCGCGAAATTTTGCCAGATTGGCAGCTGCCTTCTCATACACTGCATCTGCGTAGGGATCCGTAGTTTCCGGTAGGTCGATTTCAGCACGCTCGACATGCAACAGGCTGTAGGGCGAATCCGCAGCCAGCTCGCTGGCCTCCTGGCGATCAACTACGTCGTAAGGCACACTGGCGACCTGGTGGACCAGGTGACGGGCCGGATAGAGCCCGTTGAGTGGTTTGATTTTCAGCATCCCCGAGCATTGCCATGGCAGCTACATCAGAGCAAGGAGATAGTTCGAAGCGAGCCGAAAATGGCTCAAAAAGTAATGATGAAAACCGCTAGGTTAGGGGGTGAAATTACTCAGCACGTGAGATGCGATAGAAGCTGGTGGTCCCGGGGCCGAGTGCCAGCGCCGGGGGGGTGAGCAGGCCATCCTGGTTAGCGAGGACATAGCGCACGGTGGTCCAGCTGTGCAAATCGGGTGAAAACTCCACGCGGTACAGGGTGTACGCTTTGGCACTCCAGCTAAGTTCAACATCATCATTAACCAGTGCGATATCTGAAATATTGAGACGCGAAGAAAACGAGTTGGGATCGGTGCCATTTTCGAATTCGTGCAGATGGGTGTACTGGTCGTAATCGGTATTGTCATCGGCGCCGGACACACCGGCAACCGGTGTGCTACTGCCAAAGTTCTCTATCATCCAGTTGTCGGGCAACCCATCGACGTTGCCGACCGGTCGGGAGTCACCCATAATCCTGACGACTCGTACATCGATTACCCCGGTGTGCTGGCCATCGCTGACTTCTACGATTGCTTGATCGTAGTAGGCTGACTCGGGGTCACCAACTTGACTGTCTCCGGCCAGGTAAAAGTAGGTGCTAAAGCTAACTGTCGAGCCATTCACACTGAACGTGCCATTGCGGCCAGTCTGGCTGCGGATATTCAAAGTCAGGTTGTCACCGTCCAGGTCATAAGCCTGGATCTGGTTGACCCTCGGGTTGGCCAGGGTAGAGCTGGAAGGGTGTGAGATCGCAGTGATTCGGCGCACCATGCCAGCCGGCGGAGTATTATCTACCGGGTAGGCTTGGCGTAATGTATCGCGATCCCAGCTTGCTGGCGCTGCACCACGACCGTCGCCATGTGCCTGAAAATACATCAAGGCCAGCGCCAGCGTCGAATTTCCTTCCGGAAAAGTTTCGCTGCTGTGGGCCATGCCCAGCACATGGCCGATCTCGTGTGCCAGCACCTCTTCAAAAGTCACCGGATCAGTCAATGACGCCTTGGGGTGATTGAGGATCACGTAGCCGTTGATCGATCTGAGAAAGGTAATGCCGCCCAGCGTTCCTCCGGCACCGGCAACAACGGAAAAATAGCCTCCCCCAGTACCCAAAGTGGATGCGCTATCAGGTATCTCATTGAATGAATCATGTAGTTGCAGCCTGATTTTGCCGTCATCCGTGTCGATCGTGTCCACGCTTGACGAAAAGACTTCTGTCCCTTCGATAACGAACTTGAGATTGGCTACCGATTCCCAAGCTGCCAGGGCATTTGCGACTGCAGTCATTGCCTGGCTGGTACTGATTCCGGCAGGCAGGGTAGAGTAATCGACTATCACCGGGATCGGCTCACCACGATCCTGTGACTGGAAGCGGCGGGTCACACTGCTCAAGCCGTTACCGGTCACCTCAAATGGGGAGATCAGTTCATCGGAAGAACTCGTGGGACTGACAGGTTGCTCTACTATCTCTAAACCTTTGTGGTTTAATTGCAGCACCCGGTTGCCGATGTACTTTTGATAAGTTGTCGTTAGTAGTGGTGCGCTGACTGCGCCACCCGGACCGTCAACGACTGCCAGCGTGCCGTTTTCGCGCTGCGCCAGAAACAGCATGTACTCGCGGCCTTGAATTAAATCGGCAGACAGATGCCATGGCCAGGTGGCAACTCCATCGACTACGCCGCCGCTCTGCACTATTGAAATTGAGTCAGGGACTGAGCCCGCGATCACCCTGCTTACTTCGAACAAGTATTTGGTAAATATTGCCGAATCGGAGTTGCGCCGGAAGCTGCTGGCAGCAGTCACCGTACCGACGCAGATCACATCGCTACGCAGGATCCGATCATCAATCGAAGTATTCTCACTTGCGGCAAAAACGACTGAGCATGAAAGACATAATCCAACAACCACAAGCAACAAGAACACTCTTTGAGATGACCAAAACCTGCACATAAGAAATTTCCAACCAATTATAGCTATTATAATTGATAATGGTGTTTGGGCAATCGATAAGTGACTTAATTCTAACCCGGCTAGTATCCAAGCAGCCTATGCTGCGTCTCGCTACTTAGTTTATGATTTTTCCGGGCTAAGCTGCTTGACATTGCGCCACGCAATCGCTATAACTTTCGATCCTCCGCAATTCGGATTGGATTGAATTTTTAAGCATTATGGCAACAACTGAAGTTATACTGAAAGAAAATGTCCCCGGTCTTGGCGCTGAAGCTGATGTAGTATCAGTCAAAGGCGGCTATGCCCATAATTTTCTCGTCCCGCAAGGTAAGGCATATTACAAGACTGAAGCCAACCTCAAGCAACTCAACGCGCTCAAGGCCAAGCGGGCGGAGCGTGAGGCAAAGGAATTAAACGATGCCGAATCGATCGCGCGCAAGATTGCCAAGCTCAAGTTGAACTTGGAGCTACAAACCGGCCAGCAGGGCAAAGCCTTTGGATCGATTACTTCGCATGATATTGCCGACAATTTGAATGCCAAGTTGGGTGGGGATATCGCTATTGACCACCATAAAATTGTGCTGGAAAGGGCCATCAAGTCGACCGGCAAATTTGATATACCAATCAAGTTGCATCCTGAGGTAACGGGCTCGCTGGCGCTTAATGTCAAAGCTGCCGGTGCTGACGAAGAAGCGCCTGCTGAGGAAGCCGAAGAATAAATTTTTTAAAAAAGTTAGCCAGTTTAGCGATAACTGCTTTCCAATGAAACAACCGTACACTAGATTGATTTATGGCCAATGGGGAGACCGCCGCGTCTAGCGCGCGCACCAGCACTGAAGAACGCAAGCAGAGTTCATCGCAACAAACCCAAGACGCCAAGAAATCTCAAAACGGTTATTCACTCCATTCCACAAACTATTCACAACCTGCCACTCGCGGGATCCCGCATAGCGTAGAGGCAGAGCAGGGGGTTCTGGGCTCCATCCTGATCGCGCCGGACGATGTTCTGAACGAGAGCCTGACCCGGTTGACCCCGGAATACTTTCATATCCCGTCCCATCGTTCGCTGTATGAGACACTGGTGCGATTGTGGGATGAGAAGAAGCCGATTGACCTGATTACACTGACCGACGAACTGGCGGTCGAAGGCAAACTGGACGAAATTGGCGGTGCTGCGTTTGTCACAGACATGTTCACCTATGTGCCGAGTGCGGCGAATGCCGGATTCTACATCGATATCCTGCGCGAGAAACACATTTTGCGCCAGATTATCAATACTTGTACCGAGTGCTCCAGCCGCGCCTATGACCAGGCTGATAAGGTAGATAGCTTGCTGGATGAGGTCGAGCAGCAGGTCTTATCGATAGCTGAGGACCGCTACAAAGACAGTGTCTTTAAGATGGAAGAAGAGGTCATGAAGGCCATCGACACCATCGAGCAGCTCTATAAAAATCGGGGTTCGCTGACTGGCCTGCCCAGCGGTTTCAAAGGGCTGGATAACCTGACCAGTGGCTTACATGGATCCGAAATGTTTGTCATTGCGGCGCGTCCCAGCATGGGTAAGACCGCACTGGCGATGAATATTGCCGAGCATGTCGCGGTCAACGAAGAAAAGCCGGTGGCTGTTTTCAGCCTCGAGATGAGCACCCAGCAACTGGTTCAGCGACTGCTGTGCTCGATTGCCCGGGTCAACCTCAAATCGGCCCGCGACGGGTTTCTCAGCCAGCATGATTTTCCGAAGCTGACCACCGCGGCATCGCGGCTGAGCCAGAGTAAATTCTTCATCGATGATACTGCGGGGCTGACAATCCTGGAACTGCGGGCTAAAGCGCGAAGGCTTAAAGCCCAGCATGATATCCAACTGATCGTGATCGATTACCTGCAGCTGTTGCGATCGAACACGCGGCGTGCCCAGGATAACCGCCAGTTGGAAATTGCCGAGATATCCTCCGGGATCAAAGCGCTGGCCAAGGAGCTGAACATCCCAATCCTGGTATTAGCCCAGTTAAACCGTCAGCCGGAGCAGCGAACCGGCGGAAAACCGCGGCTCAGTGACCTGCGTGAGTCAGGATCCATCGAGCAGGATGCAGATGTTGTGGGTTTGCTGGTACGAAAGGAATACTATGACACCGATGATGAAGACGGTGTCAGCGAATCGGCAGGCGAAGCCGAGTTGATCATCGCCAAGCAGCGTAATGGCCCGACCGATGACGTGAAATTGACCTTCCTCAAAGAATTCACCCGGTTTGAAGATCGCGCCCGGGAACAACCGGAGTAACTCGGCATTCTGCGCTGGACAGTGTAGGCTATCCCTGCCACAAATGGATTATGTTTAGTTCTACATACTGCAAATGTATTTGGGTTGCTGCAGCACTGCTTGCCGCCGCATCAGCACATGCCCAAGTCGGCGTGTACGAGATCGATTTAAATGAAACCGGTACTACCTTGAATTATGAATTTTATACCGGCGGCTATTTCATCACTGATTTACCGGAAGGTTCCGGAAATTTTGTTTTCACGACCGAAAGAAATACCAGGCGCTTCTATTCGACTGTCAATAGCAGTGGCGACCTGTTTATTGTTACGGATGGTGACTCCAAGCTCAGTACAGTATCTGGTCGATCAGTAGATTCAAGCAACACGATCAGCTCGTCGCTGCTGGCTACCGGGGGTAAGTTTTCTGTCACCAACATCGGTGGCTCGATCAGTCTACCGGTAACGCAAAACCTTTCGGGACAGTTGCAGGCATCCAGCAGCACCTTTACAACCAACGAGGGAACATTTCGGGAAACAGTCGGTGTAGCCGGCTTCAGCGACGTCAGCATGAAGCTCGACCGACGGCTTACCCGCCACGTGAATAATAACCTCGAAAACGTTGAGGAAGCAACCGATACGGTGATTGAGGATTTGGAGCGTCAAGGGTTCGCACCCGAGCCAACGCCAACGCCGGCGCCTACCCCCACGCCGACCCCGACCCCAATCGTATCGCCGTAGGCAGGTTGGTCGGCAGCAGTTAATTATCCCTGAAGCAGATGCTCTGCCGCCTGGGCGACGTCTTTGTCGCCGCGTCCTGACAAGTTCACGACCACTATCGAGTCTGGAGCTAGTTTGGGAGCTTCATCGAGCAAGTAACCGATCGCATGCGCAGTTTCCAGTGCGGGGATGATGCCCTCGATGCTGCTTAGCTTTTGGAAGCCGTCGAGCGCCTGTTGATCAGTTGCAAATGCGTATTCGGTTCTGCCGATCGCACGCAAATGACTGTGTTCCGGCCCGATCGCGGCATAATCCAGCCCGGCAGATACCGAATGCGTGAGTTGAATCTGGCCGTCATTGTCAGCCAGCAGAAAAGTTTTGGTTCCCTGTAGAACTCCCAACTTGCCACCCTGGAAGCGGGCCGCGTGGCGACCGGGTTGGATCCCTTCACCGCCGGCTTCAACGCCGACCATCCGCACTCCTTTATCATTCAGGAACGGAAAAAATAAGCCGATTGCATTGGAGCCACCACCGACACAAGCCACCAGCAGGTCCGGCAGGCGACCCTCAATATCAAGTATTTGGCTGCGGGCTTCATCGCCAATGATGCGATGAAAGTCACGTACCATCATCGGGTAAGGGTGGGCCCCGAGAGCCGATCCAAGAATGTAGTGGGTGTCGCGGACGTTAGCTACCCAGTCACGCATCGCCTCGTTGATAGCCTCTTTAAGCGTCGCCTGCCCGGCTGTGACTGGTACCACCTGCGCACCAAGAAACTTCATGCGTGCAACGTTTAGTGACTGTCGTTCCATATCGATAGCCCCCATATAGATGACGCATTCCAGTCCGAAGCGGGCGGCTACTGTGGCAGTGGCTACTCCATGTTGGCCGGCACCGGTTTCGGCGATAATGCGCGATTTACCCATCCTGCGAGCCAACAGGATTTGGCCCAGCGCATTATTTATCTTGTGCGCACCGGTATGCAGCAAATCCTCACGCTTGAGATAGATTTTTGCTCCACCCAACTCTTTGCTTAGGCGCTCTGCCAGATAAAGTGGGGTTGGCCTGCCGGCAAAGTCTTTGAGCAATGCTGACAATTCTGACTGGAACTGCCCATCGGCACGTGCTGAATCATATTCGCGACTTAGTTCCTCCAATGCGGTAATCAAGGTCTCGGGGACAAAACTCCCGCCGAACTCGCCAAAGTAGCCGGATGCGTCCGGTAATTCCTGCAGGTTCGTTGCAGGTTGTGGGTCCAATGTCATGGTTTGACTCATAATCTTAATTGATAGTGTAATTAGAAATTCTGCAAATAGTAATTATTAAACTTACGCATGCGTGCTGAGATACTACGCTAAGTAAAACGACAACATGGAAGCAAAACCTGATAGCGCATTAATTTTGGTGGGTCATGGTTCTACCGAGAATCCTGACAGCAGCCCACCGACACTCGACCATGCTGCCGACCTGCGGGCGCGCCGCCTATTTAGTGAAGTTCACTGTTGCTTTTGGAAAGAGGAGCCGCAATACCGTGACCTGCGCTATCAGGTTGAAGCACCCGAAGCTTACGTGGTGCCGCTATTCATTAGTGAAGGCTATTTCACCCAGACTGTCATTCCTCGCGAACTCGGCCTGCACGGCCCAATTTCTCAGGTCAATGGTACTAACTACAAATACTGCAAGCCGGTAGGCAGCCACCCGAATATGACTGAGGCTCTACTGACACGGGCACGGGAAACAGCCCCTGGAATCAAGGAAGAAGAGACTTCCCTGTTAATCGTTGGTCACGGAACTTCACTGAATGAAAATTCTGCCTTGGCAGCAAAGAACCAGGCGGAACTGTTGGCTCAACGGACGAACTACGCCGCAGTGCTCAATACCTACATGGAGGAGCCGCCATTGATCACCGACTGGCATAAGCTAACCGGTACGCCAAATGTTCTGGTCGTGCCGTTCTTTATTGCCGATGGATTGCACTCGTACCAGGACATCCCGGTAATGTTGGGAATGGAGAGTGAGCCTACCGAAGCTGCCAGCAAGCGCGCTGTATTTCGTGATAACCCACGCCAATTGCGCGGCCGCCAGCTTTACTATGCCAGTGCTATTGGAACCGAGCCGCATGTCGCGGACTTGGTTCTCGATTTGATCGATGACTTTGATAATGACTTCAGTCATCCGGAGGTGATTTTGTGAATAGGCTGGAGGCTAAAATTGCAGGCTGGCTAGAACGTGGCATCGACCGCATTGGTGAAGTTGTGATTACCCGGCACTCGGATGACCGGTTTCTGCTGCGACACGCAGACGACGTGCAGCGTGATGATTTGGAAGAGTTCCGTGGACCGGAGTCGGCCCGGGAAATTGCTGCAGATGATGATCACGGTGACTACCGGCCGCTCAAGACCGCACCCAGCTTACGGCATGGTTGGCAACTGCAACTCGATTCGTTCAGCGAATTACGTTTAGCCCTGGATTTTTTCTACCCGGGTGTCGTGGCGCTGGCTGCCGCACAGGAAGAGGGAACTCTCGAGCCGACCCCATTGCGTGAGACTTTAAACCGGCAGACTGGTATGTACCGGATTACTGCTACCATCGACAATGACTCCGCAGATCGTGTGGTATCCGAAAATTGCGCTTTGCACAATTGTCGGCGTAGGATTTTATGGTCATTGGAGAATGATCGACCGCTGACCAAACCTCCTGCGGAAAAGCATGGTGAGCAAGTGGTAGCAGGCCAATGGTCTGAGGGTAGGATTCCGTTAATTTGCCGGGAGGCCTGTTGTTTACTGGTAGGTGCGATCCGTAAAGAGGTTAAAAGTCGCAAACAAAAAAAATGAGAATTTGGGTATGCTACGGCTTCGCGCAAAGACCATTCTGAATCCGGGGCACAAGCCACTGGATAACGCGGCTGTATTAATTAAGACGGATGGAACGATCGAAGCGGTCGGTCAAAACAAAGACTTTGTCCCCAGCCCGGGTGAGGAACAGGTGGATTTGGGAGAGTGCCTACTGATTCCCGGGCTCATCAATACCCACTGCCATCTTGATTACACCATGATGCGTGGCGCCTTCATCGGGACTGGTAGTTTTGCCGATTGGATTGCCAGGATTAACTCGCTCAAGCGCAACCTATCGCTCAACGATTACAGGCAAGCATTACATGCCGGGATTAGGGAATCACTGGCTCAGGGAACAACCAGCTTGGTCAATATCGAAGCGTACCTCGAGTTGGTCGTCGATTTACCGCCGACGCCGTTGCGCATTTGGTGGTGTCTGGAACTGATGGATGTTCGCCTCCGCAATGCCAGCGAAGATTTTTGTCTTGGCTTGATGCGTGCCTGCGAACCGGGTCATGAACATCAGCGGCACAGATTTGGACTTAGCCCACATGCTCCGTACACAACGTCCCGCGAGCTCTACCAGGCTGCTGCCGAAGTATGTTCCCAACAAGACTTGCTGTTTACCAGCCATATCAGTGAATCCAGTGATGAGATTGAAATGTTTGCACTGGGTAGTGGCAGTTTATTTGAGCTGATCCAAAAAGTCGGGGGAATGAATGTCCAGTCCGGCAACTCACCACTTTCCCATCTGACGCAACCGGGTGCACTGCCCGAGCGAGCATTACTGGTCCACATGAATGGCCTCAGCGAAAGCGATTACGACTGGCTTGCTGCCGGGGCACAGGACGGCCAGCTTAGTGTCGCACACTGCCCGCAAAGCCATGAATTTTTCGGTCACCCGCAATTCGATGCTGATCGATTGCGTGAGCTAGGCGTCAATATTTGCCTAGGTACTGACAGCCTGGCCAGTTCTCAATCTTTGAGCCTTTTTGATGAGATGGCATGCTTTGCTAAAAACAATCCGGGATGGAGCCCGGCGGAGATATTTCGACTGGTAACCGTGAATGCCGCGCACGCGCTGGGGCAGGGTGATTCGCTCGGTCAGCTGGCGCCCGGATTCCAAGCCGATTTAGTTGCCATTCCTTGCGAGGAGATGCCCAAGGACCCATATGAAGCACTGTTAAATCATACCGGCCAAGTGCTGCAGTCATGGATCGGGGGACAACCTGTGCCAGCTCGAAATATGTCCTGTGAGACGAGCTAAAAGGCAGCTCGGGGATTTAGTTCTAAGGTAAAAAATGAGGTTCTTCTGCAACTGGTACAAAAATAGCATGGACATCGTCTGCTTCCCCCGTATTTTCGAACCAGATGGATGCAGAGATTGAACAACTAGTAAGCTCAGGAAAATTAACCAGCAAGGCAGGCAAGATATTGGATAGCCTGCAAGAGGGCAGCTATTGCCAGCATCGCAGTTGGGGGTTTGGTAAAGTCAAAGAACGCAATCTTCTTCTTAGTCAGATTGTAATTGATTTCAAAGGCAAGCGGGATCACGAGATGCAACTCGAGTATGCAGCAACTTCGTTGCAGCCAATCCCGGAGGAGCACATCCTGGCGCAGGCAGCCGCACGACCTGATGAAATCAAGGCTATGACCAAAGAAGATCCGGTTGGCTTGGTACGCATTATCCTCGATAGTTACGATGGTAGCGCAACACAAGATAAGATCAGTGCCTCGCTGGTGGATGCTATTTTTAGTGATGAGGAATTCCGCAAGTGGTGGTCGGCAACCAAGCGCCTGTTGAAGAAAGACGGTCATTTTAATGTTCCGGCTAAACGTACTGACCCTGTGAGTATCCGCGATGAAGCAGTAGGTCGTGCTGAGGAATTGCTCGAACAGTTTGCTTCCGCCAAGCAGCTGAAAGATAAACTGGCGGTACTCAATGAAATCGTAAAAAGCCTCAAGGAATTCTCGGATCCTGAAAACCAGCTCGTCCCATTGATCGCCAAGATTGAGGCAGATGCGGCATCTAACCAAAGGTTGAACCCTGCACAGACCGTGGAATTTATTCTGTGCCGCGACGAACTCGTCAAAGAGTTTCCACAACTTGAGGCTGGTCGTGGGGCGATCGAAATCGGGGCATTTTTGTTGCAGCTAGGGGACCGTGTACAAGAGGTGCTAGAGCAACTGCCTGCAGCCAAGCAGCGTGGCTTGATCCAGGGGTTACAGCATGCCTATGGAGACGACTGGGTTGCCATGGCTGAGAAGTTCATGCACGAGGGTAGCTCCAGAGTGGTCTCGGAGTCCGCCAAAGTCCTGATGGAATCGGGGCATAAACAAATTGTACATGACGCTCTCGAGCGCTGGATTCGTGAGCGCAGTATCACATCCGATGCGTTGATCTGGCTGTGTAAGGAGCGGCGGCGAAATTTTGAGGACCTGGTCAACCCTAACCTTCTCAATGCCATTATTGCGGCTCTGGAACGTGATCAGTTCAATGAGAAACGCACCAGCCGACTACAGGACTTAATACTTGATGACAAGGAGTTAATCTCAGACATCCTGGATGGCGTTGATATTGAAACGGCCCGCGAAGCGATGCGCCGCTTGATGTTGACACCGGTATTTGAAGAGCTGTCGAAGCGATCAATCCTGGCAAGAATCATCAAGCTTTACCCGAGCTTGCAGACAATGCTAACCAGTGGCGACCAGGATCAAAAACAAGCGCTGATCGTCTCATGGAAGAGTCTCGATGAACGCAAGAAGGAGTTGGAGGAGTTGGTCAATAAAAAGATCCCCGCAAATAGTGAGGAGATTAAGATCGCCCGTGAATACGGTGACCTAAGGGAGAACTTTGAGTATAAGGCGGCCAAAGAAATGCAATCGGTACTGATGCGCCGCAAGGCAGAGCTTGAGCACGATCTGGGCAAGGCCCGTGGTACTGACTTTGCCAACCCTGACACCAGCCAAGTCTCGATCGGCACCACGGTTAAAGTGCGCGACCTGGCGACCGGCAATGAGCTTGAATACTCCCTGCTGGGGGCCTGGGACAGTATTCCCGAACGCAACATCCTTTCGTACCAGACAGCTATCGGCCAAAACCTGCTTGGTAAACGCATATCTGATCATGCGACCTTGCCAACGGATAGCGGTAATTCGCTGGAAGTTGAAATTATCCAGATTGAGGTATTTGAGCAGGCCGAAGAATTTGTCGTTTAAATTTCTTAACCAAACACCAAACAACCTATGATGAACTATACAGCAATTGAAGAAATCCGCGGGCGCCAGATTATTGATTCCCGTGGCAACCCAACTATCGAAGCAGATGTGATCCTGGAGGGTGGGGCAGTCGGCCGCGCGGCAGTGCCAAGCGGTGCATCCACAGGTGAGAACGAAGCCTGGGAACTGCGTGATGGTGACAAGTCCCGTTTTCTCGGTAAAGGGGTCAGTAAGGCAGTTGACAGTATCAATGATGCGATTGCCCCGGCTCTGGTTGGTATGGATGCTTGCGACCAGGTCACCCTCGATAAGCTAATGATTGAATTGGATGGTACCGCAAATAAGGAAAAGCTGGGCGCCAATGCTATCCTTGGTGTGTCGCTGGCTCTGGCCCGGGCAGCAGCCGAGCAACTTGGTCAGCCATTGTTTAAATACTTGGGTGGGCCAAATGCCAAACACTTGCCGGTGCCGATGATGAATATTGTGAATGGCGGTTCGCATTCTGATGCGCCAATTGCCTTCCAGGAATTCATGATTCGACCGGTAGCAGCACCTACATTCAGCGAAGCAATTCGCAGTGGAGCGGAAATTTTTCACAGCTTGAAAAAGGTGTTACACGACCGCAACCTGTCCACGGCTGTTGGTGATGAGGGGGGCTTCGCTCCGACCTTTAAAGGAACGGAAGATGCCTTGGATACTATCATGATGGCGATTGAGGCTGCCGGCTACAAGCCGGGTGAGGAAATCAAGTTGGCCCTCGATTGTGCGGCTTCAGAGTTTTATGCTGATGGCAAATACGACTACACCAAGTTTGAAGGTGACAGTGGTGCAGTGAGAGACTCAGCTGCTCAGGCAGATTATCTGGCCGAGCTAATTGGCAAGTATCCGATCGACTCGATCGAGGATGGCTGTGATGAGAACGATTGGGATGGCTGGAAAATATTGACTGACAAGATTGGTGACCGTTGCCAGTTGGTTGGCGACGACCTGTTTGTTACCAATGTCAATTTCCTGCGCAAGGGAATCGATTCCTGCGTAGCAAATTCCATTTTAGTGAAGGTCAACCAGATTGGCACCTTGACCGAGACGCTGGATGCGATCGAGTTGGCAATGGTTAATAAATATACTGCAGTGATCAGCCATCGTTCGGGCGAGACGGAAGACAACACGATTGCCGATATAGCAGTAGCCACCAATGCCGGGCAAATCAAGACCGGCTCGATGAGCCGTACCGACCGCATGGCAAAGTACAACCAGCTGCTAAGAATCGAAGAACTACTAGGTGACGACGCGATTTATGGTGGTAAGATGTAATAGTGCCTAAAAGGTCCAAAGCTAAATCAGGCCATAGCAAGCAGACAATCTGGCATGTCCTTAACCGGTTGCTGATTGCGCTGATTGTAATTTTGTTTTTGGTGATTGCAGGAGTCACCTTTACTCCGCAGATTCGTCGCGCTGCTGAAGAGCGCAAAGAGCTGCAGCGGTTGAAAAATGAGATCCATAACCAGGAAGTCCTGATCAAACGTAAAAAGCGTGAATTGGAGTTGCTTAAAACCAGCCCGGAATACGTCGAGATCATAGCCCGAGACAAAATGGACCTGATGAAGGATGGAGAAGTCATCTTCCGAATTCATGATGGTGGGGTAAAGACGCCGTAGCCAGCTTCTCCGAAGTTTGACTAGTGCGAGTAATAACTACCGCTTTATCAAGTCGAATAACGGCGACATATCTATTGGCAAAGGTTGAATTACCTGCCTGCGCTGTGATAGCTTGGGCATTTAAATGAGTACTGATATTCAATCGATCCAGACCGATAATTTAAAATCACGCCTTGGCGAACTGCGGAGGTATCTTTGACTTCGACAAGTTAAAATCCCGACTGTCTGAGCTGGAGGGAAAGATGGCAGATGCCGGCTTTTGGGATGATAAGGAGGCGGCTCAGTCGACGGTTGCTGAGGTCTCGCGCTTGCGCAATACGATCCAGCCATTTGGTGAATTAGAGCAACGGATCGGTGATTTAGAAGCATTACGTGAGCTGGTTGAAGAGGAAGGCAACACCGAGTCCAACAGTGAAGCATTTGGCGAATTACAAAAAGAATATGATGAGACGTTGGCAGCATTTGACCGCTTTGAACTCGAGCAATTGTTGTCCGGTGAACATGACTCGGCGAATGCCTTTCTAACCATTCATTCCGGTGCCGGTGGTACTGAATCTTGTGACTGGGCAGACATGCTGCTACGGATGTACCAGCGTTGGATCGAGCGGAGTGGCTTTACTGCGGACATAGTCGATATTCAGTCCGGTGATGAAGTTGGCATTAAGTCGGTCACATTGCGGGTAAGCGGGCGCAACGCCTACGGATATTTGCAGGCAGAGCGAGGCGTCCATCGGCTGGTTCGAATATCACCATTTGACTCAAATAAACGCCGCCATACTTCATTCGCCAGCGTGGATGTCACACCGGAGTTGGATGAGACAGCGGACATCGAAATTAATGAAGCAGACGTTGAGATGGATACATACCGGTCAGGTGGCAAGGGTGGTCAGAACGTCAATAAAGTTGAGACTGCAGTACGTCTAACCCACAAGCCCAGCGGAGTAATTGTCTCTTGCCAGGTAGAACGGTCGCAAGGCCGCAACCGTGAATTGGCTTTGAGTATGCTCAAGGCAAAGCTATTCCAAATTGAAGAAGACAAACGCAAGGCTGACATGGAACGGCAGTACGGTGAAAAGGGGGAAATCGCCTGGGGCAGCCAAATTCGCTCATACGTCTTCCAGCCCTACCAAATGGTTAAAGACCATCGCACAGGAGTAGAGTCGGGTAATATCCAAGTAGTGATGGATGGCGACATCGATGCCTTTATCCACGGCAAGCTACGCGGGTTAACAGGCGACGGCTCGAGTAGTTTGCCTGACGATTAGACCGGCGTATACACTCTGCTGTGACTTAAAATAAGAGTAAAGCGGTGATGTAAGTTGACTAGCAGCTAATCTGCCTGCATTCTATCACGCTTGCCTAAGCGTAAAGACTCGAAGATGCCTGCAAAATCCGTATCAAAAAAATCAGTTCGCAAGAAAAAATCAGCCAAGCGAGCAGCTAGAAAAAGCAGCCGTAGCACCAAACGGAACCCATCGGAAAATTCTTCGGTGATCTCAATGCAGGGAGTTCGGCAGAATAACCTAGCTGGATTTGATCTGGATATCCCGGTGGGCAAGCTCAACGTCGTGACCGGACCATCAGGGAGTGGCAAATCTTCACTGGCATTTGACACCGTCTACGCAGAAGGCCAACGCCGCTACGTAGAAACATTTTCTCCTTATACACGCCAGTTTCTTGACCGCATGGACAAGCCGGATGTGGACTCTGTCCAAGGTATCCCGCCGGCAATTGCCATCCAGCAGAGTAACTCGGTTAAAACGACGCGGTCGACAGTCGGAACCATGACGGAAATTAACGATTACCTTAAGTTGTTATTTCCTCAGATAGCCTCAGGGTTTTGCCCTTCTTGCGGCGATGAAGTACATCCTGAGTCAGCCCAATCTGTTACGGCCAAGGCGGCGAAGCAATTTAAGGGAAGTAGCGTAATTATTTCATTTCCTGTACCGGTTCCCGAGGATACCAAACCGGATGATTTTTTCCAGTTCCTGCAGCAACAAGGTTATTTACGGGTGCTTTTACGCGGTAAGCTGGTGCGTACCGACGAAAAGGTGCCGCTCAAGACACTGCCTGCCATTGTGCAGGTCGTACATGATCGTGTCACGATCGATAAGAAGTCTCACTCGCGCTTGCGCGAGGCGGTTGAAGCAGCGCTTCATCTCGGTAAAGGGACTTTGCAGTTGCTAGAGGTAGATTCCGGCAAAACAACAGCATATTCTTCCACCTGGCACTGTGCCAACTGTGATATATCAATTCGCAAGCCAACAGCAGCCCTGTTCAGCTTCAATAATCCGCAAGGCGCATGCCCCGAATGCCGTGGTTTTGGTAGGGTCATCGGGATTGATTTAGATAAGGCATTGCCTAACAAGCGGATTAGCATTCGCGGTGGCGTCGTCAAGCCGTTCCAGTCGGGGCAAGCTACTGAATGCCAGACTGAGCTAGTCAAGGCCTGTCAGCGTGAATTCATCGATATTGATTCGCCATTCGAATCATTACCCAAGGAGGATCGCGATTTTGTTCTATATGGTGAGCATCGGGACCCGGACTCCAATGCAGATGAGCTCTGGCAGGATGGACTTTGGTATGGAGTTAAAGGGTTCTTTGACTGGATGGAGTCGAAGACATACAAGATGCACGTGCGGGTTTTCCTCAGTCGCTACCGCTCCTATACCCAATGTCGGGAATGTAAAGGCGGACGCTATCAGCCGGAAACCCTCAATTTCAAGATTCCTGATGGTGACGGTGGCTGGTTGACATTACCTGAAGTGAACCAGATGCCGGTAGCGGAACTGGCCGGCAAGATCGCCCGCAAGGAATTACTGAAAGGGCCAACTGGTAGTGCGCCTAATCCTGCCGCTGAAATGCTGCAGCGTGAGATCGTCGCGCGTCTCTCTTATCTGTCGGATGTTGGTCTCGGTTACCTGACTCTCGATCGGGCGTCACGGACCTTATCCGGGGGCGAAATCGAGCGTGTCAACCTGACTTCATGCCTGGGTGCTTCACTGGTGAACAGCTTGTTTGTATTGGATGAACCAAGCATTGGATTGCACCCGCGTGATGTTGGTCAATTAGTCCGGGTAATGCACGAACTGCGCAACAAGGGGAATACCCTGCTGGTCGTCGAGCACGAAGAGGCTATTATTCGTGCAGCCGACAATTTGATCGATCTGGGGCCCGGACGTGGCGAAAGCGGAGGGCAGTTGGTCTACAATGGCCCCGTTTCAAAATTACCCAACAAAAAAGATGTATCATTAACTGCGGATTACTTGGCCGGGCGCAAAACAATTTCGCTGCCGCAGCGACGGCGCCAGTTTGATGAAGCAATTACAGTGTTAGGTGCCTCCGAGAATAACCTGGCTGACATTGATGTCGATTTTCCACTAGGTGTGCTGACATGTGTCACGGGTGTTTCGGGTTCAGGTAAATCGACGCTCATCCAGTCGGTACTGGCCGGTAACCTGCTGCGCCGACTTGGGTACACAACTGACGATGAGCCGGGGCATTGTAGCGGAATATTTGGTATTGAAGATATTGATGATGTACTGATCGTGGACCAGTCCCCGCTATCCAAGACACCACGCTCTACCCCGGCTGTTTATGTTGGCGCCTTTGATCCTATACGCGCGCTATTTGCCAATACAGCTGAAGCTAAAGCGGCTGGATTTAAGGCTGGTGATTTTTCATTTAATTCCGGAAATGGTCGCTGTGAGCGCTGTGCCGGCAACGGCTATGAACGCGTTGAAATGCAATTTCTCAGCGATGTTTTTATCAAGTGCCCTGAATGTAATGGCAGTCGCTATCGTCCTGCAGCATTGGCAATAAAATATCAGGGCAAGTCGATTGCCGAAGTGCTCGGTATGACAATCACCGAGAGCATTAAGTTTTTCCGTCAGAGTATCGACGTGAAAATTGACAAAATTGTCAAACCACTATCCTCACTTGAGGAAGTCGGCTTGGGATACCTGAATTTGGGTCAACCATTGAACACGCTGTCTGGGGGTGAATCCCAACGGCTTAAACTGGTGGAGCGAATTGCCAGCCGCTCCAAGCGTAAAGAACGAGCTGTGCTTATATTTGATGAACCGACGACCGGCCTGCACTTTGATGACATTGCATTACTGCTGCAGACGTTCCAGCGACTGGTCGACAATGGTGATACGCTGATAGTCATCGAGCACAATTTGGAAGTCATAAAATGCGCAGATCATGTAATTGATTTAGGTCCTGAGGCAGGTAGTGGCGGTGGGCAAGTTGTCGTCACGGGTACTCCGGAAGAAGTGGCAAAGTGCAAGAAGTCGTGGACCGGAAAATACCTGCAAACTGTCTTAAATGACCGCACGACGTCTAAATCAAATAGAACAACTAAGGCTGATACGGAATTGTCATTGGCGGCCGAGCATCCACCGGGCTATGGCAGTAACGGAAATGGCAGTGACCACTCGATTTCGCTGCACGGTGCACGCGAGCATAACCTGAAAAACATCAGTCTAGATATCCCCCGTGATCAGTTTGTTATCGTCACCGGTTTGAGTGGTTCAGGGAAATCGACTTTAGCATTCGATATTTTATTTAATGAAGGCCAACGTCGCTTCCTCGACAGCATGTCGCCCTACGCGCGTCAGTTTGTCGAGCAAATGGAGAAGCCCGATGTCGACCTCATAACCGGGCTGCCGCCTACAGTTGCTATCGAGCAAAGGATTACCCGTGGTGGTGGTAAATCGACAGTGGCTACTGTGACAGAAATTTATCACTTCCTGCGCCTGTTATTTTCCAAACTAGGCAAACAGTATTGTCCGGATTGTCAAATACCCGTCGAAAAGCAAAGTGTGACGGCAATTGTGGAACAAATTGCCAAGCTGGCCAAGAGCGGTCGTACCAGGATCCTTGCGCCATTGGTCAAAGCCCGCAAAGGCTTCCATACGGAAGTTGCCCGCTGGGCAGAAAAACACGGCTACCAAACATTGCTGGTAGACGGGCAATTGATACCGTCTGCAGGATTCCAGAAGCTTGAACGATTTCGTGAACATACAATCGACGTTGTGGTGGGAGAAATTGATCCCGGTGACACGAAGCAGGTTGAGTCGGTAGTGCGTGAAGCGTTGGCAATCGGGCGGGGAACAATCCGTCTGCTGGATAAGCAGAATAAGCTGCATGTGGCTAGCACCGAGATGTCTTGTCCATCTTGTGGTCGCGCTTTTGAAGAATTAGATCCCCGGCTATTTTCATTCAACTCACCGCATGGGTGGTGTCATACCTGCCGTGGCTTTGGAGAAGTGATGGATACGCTACCATCCAGCGTGGAGAAGGCAGATTCGGTGCTTGAGGCTGAAATTGAGGAGGAAAAGGCGTACGAAGCCGCCGAGTTGGATGAAGTAAGCACCTGTCCTGCCTGCCAGGGTACACGACTCAACGAATCTGCCCGCAACGTCAATGTGGGGCAATATCGGATTGCCGATTTTGCTGCAGCTTCAGTCGATCAGGCAGCTGCGCTGCTCGATAAGATCGAGGTTCCCAAGCACCTTGCTCAGATCGCACACACGATTGTACCGGAAATTAAGCAGCGTCTCAGTTTTATGGAAAAAGTCGGGCTGGGCTATCTTGCGCTTGGCCGCTCTGCCAAGACGCTTTCGGGTGGCGAATCGCAACGTATCAGACTGGCTGCCCAGCTGGGCTCCAATTTACGCGGTGTATTGTATGTCCTGGATGAGCCGACAATCGGGTTGCACCCCCGTGACAACCTGGCGCTACTTGATACTCTTGAGCTGCTTAAGACCAAAGGCAACTCACTATTGGTTGTTGAACATGATGATGAGACAATGCGGCGGGCCGAACATATTATTGACTTGGGTCCTGCGGCAGGAATACATGGCGGTGAAGTAACCGCAACCGGGTCATACAGGGAGATTATTGCCAACCCGGATTCGCCAACCGGGCGCTGTCTGGCAGGTAAGCATCGCGAGAAACGTGAGCGGGAACAGCGTCCGATAAACAGCGACACCCCTAAACTTAAACTCCACGGTGCCACTGCTAATAACCTTAAAGATATTGATGTTGAGTTTCCGATTGGCAGATTGACTGTGCTTACCGGGGTGTCGGGTTCAGGCAAGTCATCGCTGATGAGGGGGTCCTTACTTGATGCGTTGACCCATAGTGCGGTGGGAGGCCGTCGTCCCAAGCAATTACCTTCGGGACAATTGCGCTCATGGAAAAATGTCACCGGCTTGGAAAATATCGAAGCGGTCTATGAGATGGATCAGTCGCCGATTGGCAAAACATCACGCTCAACACCTGCAACTTACATAAAGGTTTGGGATGATATCCGGGCGTTGTTTGCTCAGACCCCGGTTGCCAGGATGCGGGGATACGATAAATCGAGGTTCTCTTTCAACACCGAACAAGGACGCTGTGAAACCTGTGCGGGGCAGGGGGTAATCAAGTTGGAGATGGCGTTTCTGCCTACAACCTATGCCCCGTGCGACGATTGCCATGGGATGCGCTTTAACCCTGCGACCCTGGAGGTCACCTATAACGATCGCCACATCGGTGAGGTACTTGATATGACTATCGAACAGGCCGCCAAGTTCTTTGAATCTCATCCGCGGATTCACCGGCCACTGCAATTGCTTGTCGATACTGGATTGGGGTACCTCAAGCTGGGCCAGCCAAGCCCGACTTTGTCCGGTGGTGAGGCACAACGAATCAAACTGGTGACTCAGTTGAAGCGTGGTGTGACGCGTGGCGAAAATGCTGTAATCCGCCGGTCACGCAAACCTAAATCGACAGTCTATCTGCTCGAAGAGCCAACGATCGGCCTGCATATGGCTGATGTTCAGCGCTTACTTGAGGTACTGCAGCGCTTGGTGGATGAAGGCAACACGGTCATCGTAATTGAGCATAATCTGGACATTATCGCCGAGGCTGATCACGTAATTGATATCGGGCCTGAGGCTGGTGACCAGGGCGGCAAGGTCGTAGTGCAAGGAACTCCACAACACATCGCACGCAGCAAAAAATCACTGATTGCACCATTCCTGGCCGAGCGGTCGTAGCAGTATATCAGAAAATCTGTGTGAGGGGACAGGGCTAATGCGACTCGATAACGATCGCGGTGGTATTATCATCGCCGGAAATGTTGACTGCTGCATTTACCAGGCGAACTGCAGGCTGTTGAGCGGCTTCATGTTCCTCAGGGTCCTGGATTAACCTGCTCAGCTGTCGGTCATAGAGACCTTCACTGACACCGTCTGAGCAAATAATAAACTGATCATCGGGGCAAAGCTCGATCGCGCCCAACTGTGGCTCAACAAACTTGTGCCCTGACCCGAGGGCTTTTTGTAATGAAGAACGTCGTGGGTGTTGTTTGGCTTCACGCTCACTGATTTTCCCCTGTCTTTGCAGCCAACCGACATGCGAGTGGTCATCTGTAATTTGGCGCAGCATACCGGAATCGGCAGGCAAATAGTAAATCCTACTGTCACCAATATGGGCGAAATACATGTAACCGGGTGTTAGCCAACAGAGGCTGAGAGTCGTTCCCATGCCACGGCATTCAGAATAGGCTTGGCCGAGCTTTTCTAATTCGTCATGGATATTTTGGAAGAGCTCGCATAACAGATCTTCGAAGTCAGTGTGAAATCCGCTGGCGGATTGTTTGAATGTTTTGGGTAATAGGGCCGTGATTTTATCAACAGCAATCCTGCTGGCAAACTCACCGGCGTTAGCGCCCCCCATACCGTCACCGACAGCAAATACAAAATCCCATTCATCCGTTTCGCAGTCACCGACTTTACCCAGGTAGCGTACTTCGTTGGCATTGAACTGCAAGCACAGGAACGTGTCTTCATTATTAACCCGCTTTTTGCCGGGATCGGTATGCCCGCTCCAGACCAGTTTAAGAGGAGCTGGATCGCCCTCAGCTTGCATAATTAATCATCATGGGCGGTCTGGTCATCGGTATTAAGGATTGTAGCAAACTCAAAGTCGACCACGCAAAATCGTCCATCAGTATTGCGGTAGGTCACATTGCGCATATCAGGATCATCGTGCTCTACCCCAAAGCTGCGCAGTTCAGCGAATATAGACTGGCGTTTTTCTTCACCTAGATTCTGGATGCGGCTGCCGCAGTTCGAGGTGACAATACTGAGGTTTTCCCGGTTGGCTTCAAGCAGTTTAGGAACAAATGTACAGCCCTTTTCTTCGAGGTAGCGCAGTACCCTTACTTCATTGGCGAAGCGTTCTTCTGCTTTTGGTCCGCGATACTGTTTAAATACCCTACCGTCGTACGATAGGCGTACCGTTGCTCTCAAGGTATCCTTGAGTTCCTGCATGATGTAGTAAGTGTTTTAGTTACCTTGAAGCTACTCTTCGATGTAAACTGTTTCTTCATCGATGCCACTGCTGTGGCCGAGTGAAAACCCGATAACGAGACCCAGCAGCAAACCAATTCCCAAGCCAACAGCCACTGACTCGATCGGATGTTCACGAATGCGCAGTTTTGCATCCTCTGTGCGGCGACGGGCGGCAAGACTGGTTTCGTCGGCCAGCAGGGAGGCCCGTTTGCGGAGCTCGCGGCTTTGGTCATCGAACAGCCTGCCAATCCTGGTTTCCGCATCGTGCAGGGTGTTCTGGAGTTCCCTGATTTTCGATTCCGCGGTACCTGCGACTGCTTTCAGTGTGGATTCGGCATTCTCTGATTTAAATATATTACTCATGACTTCATCATTGCGCATCTCGCAGGCATTTGCAATCAGTCAATATTTTTGCCAACCGGATCCGCTTGTTGAGTTATTTAATTATTCCGCTTGATGAATGTGGAGTTAACCCGGATAAAATTACGCCTACTGAGCGTTGTGGAGGAAATCTGGTTCCCGCTCACTGCTTGATCAAATGACAATGCTGTTACCTTTTTAATCTGCCAGCATCCCATCCACGATCATGACCATCCGGTCACCGCGACTTGCCAACTGGCTGTCATGAGTGACCAGAATCATGGTACGACCGCTGTCACGGGCCACTTCCAGCAGCAGGTCAAAGACTGCGGAGCCTGTTTTGGAGTCAAGGTTGCCAGTTGGTTCATCGGCAAATAGGATACGCGGGTTGTTGGTTAAAGCGCGTGCTATAGCGACACGTTGCTGTTCACCACCTGAAAGTTCTGCCGGCAGGTGGTGCATTCGTTCGGCCAGGCCGACGCGCTCCAGAGCATCTTCGGCGGCTCCTTGCCGGTCATCGTTGTGGATCATTGCCGGCAGCAACACATTTTCCAGAGCAGTAAGTTCCGGCAGCAGGAAATATCCCTGAAAAACAAATCCCATGGTTTCGTTGCGCAGTTTAGCACGTCGTTGGTCACTTAGATTGTAAATCGACTGGCCTGCTACGATGACCTTACCCGCTTCAGGTTTTTCCATCCCGGCCAGAGTGTAGAGCAGGGTCGACTTACCGGCTCCTGATGCACCACAAAGGAACAGGCATTCACCGTCGGTCACTTCAAGGTCGATCCCACGTAGTACTTCGATTTTTCTTTTACCGATAGTGAAGGAACGGATCAGCTTTTCCGCTTTTAGAACCGGCTCTGATTGAGAGTTTTCCATTACCACAGTGATTACACTAATCGGGTTGCTGCGGCCAAGCAGATTGGAAGTCATTTTGCCGCCATGCTTCATAAAGTACGATGCCGGCAGAGACAGCGAGGTTGAGGCTACGGGTACTGGCCTCACACATCGGAATGCGCAAAACATGCTGAGGCTGTGAGGCGAGCAAGCTTTCCGGTAGGCCTTTGGTTTCCCGGCCAAAAACCAGATAATCATTTATTTCAAATCGTACGTCACAGTAGTTACGCTTGCCTTTGGTGCTGATCAACCAGGTACGGGCATCAGTAATAGTGTCCAGATATGCCGTGAGTGAGTCATGGACTACCAGATCGACCTCCTGCCAATAGTCCAGCCCGGCGCGCTTCAACTGACGGTCGTCTATCTCGAACCCCAGGGGTTTGACCAGGTGCAGGCGTGAGCCACTGGCCAGGCATAACCGACCTACATTACCCGTGTTTGGCGGGATCTCAGGTTCTACAAGGACAACGTTGAACATATAGATGGGGAGTTGTTAGAAGTTAGAAGATGGCAGTTGGCAGTTGGCAGTAGTCTATCTTCCCAGTTTGTACAGTTCATCGGATGGAAACCATTGGTACAGCATCAGGTAAACCAGTACCCCGGTGACCGAAACAAATAGCCATAGTGGCAATGTCCAACGGGCAATCCGCTTATGCTTTTCCCAGCGCTGTCTGATCGCCGGTACAATGGTAGCAAGTACCAACGGGACTATCACCATGGCCAGCAGGATGTGGGGAATGAGAATCAGGTAGTAGACAATCCTGATCGGGCCCTCTGCGGTGAACTTAATCGAACCAAAAGTGAAATGGTAGTAGCTATAGCATGCCAGAAAGACAGCTGAAGTGATCAGTGCGCTGATCATGCAGACAATATGGGCACGCTTCATCCTGCGACTGATGAAAACCCAACCAGCCACTAGAAATAGAGTGCTTAGGGAGTTTAATCCCGCATTGATTTCAGGGAAGATGCCAATATTCATTCAGCCACTTCTTTGTCGCCACCATATTGGTCGAGCAAGTGCTCGATATCGCCGCTAAGCTTCTCCATCGCCTCCGGACTTTCAGTATCGTAGTAACCACGGATCATAGCGTTTTGATCGATCAGGACGACCCGCGTGCTGTGGATGATCGAGCCTTCGGTTTCAATGAGTTGCGGGTCTTTTTGCTCGGCAACTGTCAGCATGAATCCTTTGCGAATGAGGTCCAACAAAGGCTCAGGATTACCAGTCAGAAAGCGCCACTTATCCGGTTGTGCACCAAAGCGTTGCCCGTATTCATTGAGAATTTGCGGGGTATCATAATCGGGATCTACGGTCACGGAAAGCAGACCGACATCAGGCATGTCAGCTATCTTCTTCTGCCACTCAGCCATTCTGCCGCTCAAGGTGAGGCACGGTCCAGGGCAGCGGGTGAATATGAAATTGGCCAGCCACACTTTACCCTGCATGTCAGATTTTGTGAATAGTTGACCGTCGTTGGCAGTCAGTTGAAACTCAGGCAATTCTTTAATTGGTGGGATGTTGCGTGCTTTGGCCAGCATATCCTTGCGGAATAGCATATAATTGTAAGCTACCAGCACCCCCCCGGTCAGGAGGATCATGACTAGGAGAGCAATCCAGAACCCGGGGACTCGACCCTTTTTTTCAGTTTGTTGCATGCTCTCAATGTAACCATTGCTGAGATACCGCCAACAGAATTTTGCACAAACAAGCGAAGGCTCCGTTTGAGCCATTTGGATTAAATCCAATAACCACCTCTATTCCTTATTGCAAACTGGCTCAATTCAAGCCCTATTAGTTGCCGTATGAGCACTGATACCAACTGGCAGCGATTCACCAAGTACTTCCTGCGTTACCCAAAGCTGGAAATCAGCATCGATATCAGCAGGATGAATTTCGATGACAGCCTGTTTGACGATATGCAGCAGGCTTGTGCTAAGGCCATTGCCGCAATGGAAGAGCTGGAAAAGGGGGCTATCGCTAACCCTGATGAAGGGCGAATGGTTGGGCATTACTGGCTGCGCGACTCGCGGCTCGCCCCCAATGCCGAGTTGCAGTCGCAAATTGAAGGGACGCTGGCTGCAGTAAAAGGCTTTGCTGAAAACGTCCACAATGGTAACTGTGCCCCACAAGAGGGGAGTAAGTTCACCGATATTCTGATCATTGGTATTGGCGGTTCTGCCCTGGGCCCGCAGTTCATTGCCGACGCACTGGCCTCACCCGCAGACAAGGTGCAGGTCCACTTTCTGGATAACACTGATCCCGATGGTATCCAACGTGTGCTGCACGGCTTGAAGGATCGCCTGGATTCAACCCTCAGCATTGTCATCTCAAAGTCTGGTGGCACTAAAGAGACCCGCAACGGTATGCTGGAGGCCCAGGCGGTATATCAGGCCGCTGGTGTCGATTTTGCCGGCCGGGCCGTGGCAATCACCGGAGAAGGCAGCAAGCTTGACCAGGTTGCCGAGTCGGGAGGTTGGTTGGCACGCTTCCCGATGTGGGATTGGATCGGTGGCCGAACATCGGTGATGAGTGCCGTTGGCTTGTTGCCTGCAGCGTTGCAGGGAATCGATATTGATAAGTTTTTGGCGGGTGCAGCGGCGATGGATGCGATGACACGCATTGCGGAACCCCGTAACAATGCAGCTATGTTACTGGCACTAATGTGGCACTATGCCGGTGGTGGTAAGGGTACCCGCGATATGGTGATTCTGCCGTATAAAGATCGCCTGGTTCTATTCAGTAAATACCTGCAGCAGTTGGTGATGGAGTCAATAGGCAAGGAGTTGGACCTCGACGGCACACGAGTCAACCAGGGGATCGCTGTCTATGGCAATAAGGGCTCGACTGATCAGCACGCCTATGTGCAGCAGCTACGCGATGGCATCAATAACTACTTCCTGACTTTTATCGAAGTATGCAAAGACCAGGATGGAGATCCGTTGGAAGTTGAGCCAGGAATTACCAGCGGTGATTATCTGCAAGGGTTTTTACGGGGGACCAGGACAGCACTGGCGGAAAGCCGCAGGGAGTCAATAACAATCAGCGTGCCAGATACTTCCGCTGCTTCCATTGGCGCGTTGATCGCGCTTTACGAGCGTGCAGTCGGCTTCTATGCCACCTTAGTCAATATCAATGCCTATCACCAACCCGGTGTCGAAGCAGGTAAAAAGGCTGCTACCGAGGTGCTCGAACTGCAGACGAAGGTTCTCGAAAAACTCGGTGAAGCTGAAGACAAGGTGACTGCTGAACAAATGGCTACCAGTCTCGATGCAGACCCGGAAGCCGTCTACCACGTTCTCTGCCACCTGGCGAATAACCGTGAGAAT
>CAYUDZ010000008.1:37250-38699 GCA_964443575.1 uncultured Chthoniobacteraceae bacterium
GAATGTGCTGATGGACACAGCAGGTTCACCAGCGGAGGATAGGTTTCAAGTGAGCCAGTGAGCCAGTATTTGCCGCGCTCGAACTGCGTTCTCATCCCATAATTGGCGAAGAAAGCATCGGACGGTTTGCAAAGAAGATCCAACGGAACGTTGGCGGAGAGGGTGGGATTGATCCTCGTGCCTCGGATCTGTGCAATAGTGGCTCGCCATGCTCGCTTAATCATATCGCGCTAACGCGCTTGCAGCGCTCGAACTGCGTTCTCATCCCATAATTGGCGAAGCAAGCATCGAATGGTTTGCAAAGAAGATCCAACGGAACGTTGGCGGAGAGGGTGGGATTCGAACCCACGAAGCCTTTCGGCTTGGCGGTTTTCAAGACCGCTGCATTCAACCGCTCTGCCACCTCTCCTAATGAGATGATAACTTTAAGCATAGATCGCGTAGTTTTGCGATCTTTTTTAGCAAATGAGTTGGTGTTCCAGTTAGAGTCTTTACTAGCTAACTGATTCGGCTATCTTGTACTTGTCTTCATCAAACTGGAGCGCTTTATGCGACAGGCTGTAGTTACATTGTTATTTATAGTTGCTGGATGTTTCGCACAAACTTCTGGTGCCGGGGAAGTTGGTGCTTTCTGGAGTTTTCAGCAGGGCAAGCGTCCGCCGCTTACCGGTAGATATAGCGAAAAGGTATCTTACGAGAATTTGCCTGGCAAACCAGAGTTTCGCCGCGAAGGTACCGTGCTGGAGAACAAGGATAGCGTTAAAGGACTATTTAAAATGTTCAATGGCGAATCATGGCCATCGGGCAGAGCTGCTTTATGGCGATTTGATTTTCGCCCGACACCCGGGAGCAGTTTCCAGATTACTTTTGATAGCAGCGCAGCCACAGAATATCGTGTCCGTATGACATGTGATGTCGAAAAGCTCTTTTCTGGAGGGCAGCGCATCGAGTCATTTAGTGCGTTTGAATACAAGATTGACGATGGTGAGTTCCTACCGGTTCGAGGTGTTGATCTGTCATTTCCAAGCAATGTAGAAAATGAATGGAGTGCTGATCTGTCCAACTTGAAGGCATTGGATCGTGGCGGCAAAGTCACGCTACGCTGGTCGCTCTCGGAAACTGATGCTGTTGCGAATGCCGCGTTCCTGCTGGATAACTTGCAGATCACAGGTAAGCGCAAATAGCCTGCAAGCCAGATTTCGTCCTGATGCAATCCGGGCTATCGAGAGTCAGAGATCGACCTGGATCACTTCGCCGCCCGTTTCTTCGGCAAAATCCAGTTTCTTATTTGGTCTCTTGATCTGTGAAAGTAATTGCTGATAAATGCGAACCCTTTTGCGTTTAGCAGTGCGGATGATATCTTTCTTCACTTCCTCGTTGATGCCATCTTCAAAATCGGCAAACCAGTAGATACCATTGACGCCTTCACCTATCAGGAAGTCGAAGGCT
>CAYUDZ010000009.1:0-13126 GCA_964443575.1 uncultured Chthoniobacteraceae bacterium
ATGTGGAATAGCGGCAGCGCTGCATATAAAACCAGCTCGCCGACCATCGGAATCGGTTGTTTGAAATTATCTGAACGCGCCCGTTCGCGCCAGGAATGCAAGAGCATGAGCCCGGCGGGAATGGCATAAAGCAGTCCACGCTGGGTAGCAAATAGTGCCAGCGGCAACGATTTCCACGCGCTGTCCTTCATGAAGTCGGCCAACTGCCACTCCGCAGCAATATCCACAACTTGCAGGCCGCCAATGAATAGGAAGGTAGCGATCGCAAATGCACCACCCCAACGCCACAGCGCATAACAGGTGAGCGCCGAGCAAACCAACCCGGTCAGGATCAGGGAGTTGAGAATGTCCATGCCACTCAAGCCGAGCAGCGCGTTGAGCAAGTTGCTGCCGATCGGGTAGGCCAGTTTGGGCAATTCCATGAGCAAGTGCTCGGGCCAGAATTCGCTACCGCCAGCGAGGTGGTTAATGATTGCCAGGTGGAATGCCAGATCACCATGGTTGTAGCTGCCCGCTACTATCAGTGACGATGACACATCCTTCACCAGCCAGAAGAAAGATCGTAAGGCAAACAGGCTGAATATTGCAATCGCCAGCCAGTCCCATGGCTTCACCGGCTTCCAGGTTGCTGGCAGCTTCTCTTCGCGGGAGGAATAGTAGAGCAGGCAGCCGGCAAATACGAGGCCGCAGAAGAATGAGCACAAGGCAATCCATGGCTGCAAATTTCCGGCCAGTTTGCCTAGTAATACCGCCAGCAGGCAGGCGATGGCGATGGCACCCAGCACCGCAGCTGGTAACAAGTGCAACGTATGTTTAACGGGAAATTTCATTCTTGGTCAGGCTCGTCATCGAACGCTAGTTGATCAGCTTGTTCGCTGCCGGGCAAGGCTTCCACGTCTTTAAGTTGGCGGGCAACCGCACGCTGGCGCACGCCTGCCTGATCAACCACATTCGTCGCTTCGTTTAGTTTCTTTTTCACTTTCTCCAGAACACCGCCAAATTTACCAAATTCGGTTTTCACCCCGCCGAGGACTTTCCAGACCTCGCTCGAGCGTTGCTGGATCGCGAGTGTCCGAAAGCCCATTTGCAGGCTGTTCAGCAAAGCGGCGAGAGTTGTCGGCCCGGCCACGGTCACGCGGAACTGGCGTTGAAGCTCTTCGCTAAGCCCCGGGTTGCGCAGGACTTCGGCATACAGCGACTCGGTCGGCAGAAACAGCACGGCAAAGTCAGTGCTCAACGGCGGATTGATATACTTTGTGCTGATCGTCTTGGCTGAGTCGCGTAGACTGACTTCTAGCTGACGCGTTGCGGCTTCGACATCTTCCGGGCTGGCGCGCTCGACGGCATCCAACAGCCGTTCGTAGTCTTCTTTGGGGAATTTGGCATCAATCGGAAGCCAGACCACATCGCTATCATTTTTGCCTGGCATCCGGACTGCGTACTCGACGCGCTCGCCGGAGCCAGGGTTGGTTTCCACGTTGGCAGCATACTGGTCAGGCGTGAGAATCAGCTCGAGGATATTGCCAAGCTGGATTTCGCCCCAGGTGCCACGGGTTTTGACATTGGTCAGTACTTTTTTCAGGTCGCCGACACCGGTTGCCAAATTGCTCATTTCACCGAGTGCGCTGTGAACTTTTTCGAGGCGTTCGCTGACTTGCTTGAACGATTCGCCGAGGCGTTTTTCGAGTGTGCCCTGGAGTTTTTCATCGACGGTCTGGCGCATTTCATCGAGCTTACGGGAATTGTCCTGGCGCAGGGCATCGAGCTTACGTTCGAGGGTTTCGCGTACCGCTTGTATCTGGCGGTCGTTGACCTCACGTAGCTCAGTGATGTTTTTCTGGAACGATTCCAGCTGCGACTTTTGAAAGCTGGTACCTTCATTCATCCGTTGCATCAACTCATTGCGCAGCTGGCGGGCTTCTTCTCCCTGGGTGGTGCGCAGGGCGGCAAGTTCTTCGCGGTGTTGCGATGCGGACTTATCCAGGTTGCGGTCGAATTCATCAACCCGTGGTGAGAGCCGCTGCAGTAGCGATGCGGGCAGGCGCGCCAGCATGACAGCAAGCAGCATGATGCCAAGTAAGAAAACGCCAGCCAGAAGCCAGATCTCGATTGAGATTTCCTGCATACCTGATCAGAGCGTTTTTCCGGCTACTGATCAATAGGCAATTCTGTGGATGAGTAAGAGGAAGAGGAAAATACCGTCAGCAACAGAAAACCCTCTAGGCTCAGCTACCATGCTGGAGGGCAAAGTTCCACCTTTGCCGTGATTATCAAAACAAGGGATCCTTTTGATAGTCAGTCGGACTAATCCTCTTCGGCGATCCCGGTCATTGGGACGAAGCGAACGGAGAGGATTTTTTTGGTGGTCAGCTCACCATCTTTTTTTTCGATCAGGTGGATGTTCTGGTTGTACAGCGGTCCCACCGGGATCACCATGCGGCCACCCTCGGCCAACTGCTCGACCAACGGTTTTGGTACATCATCCGGGGCACAAGTGACGATGATGGCATCGAACGGTGCCTTCTCCGGCCATCCGAGGTAGCCGTCGCCGGCTCGGACGGTGACATTATCGTAGCCCAACTCGAGCAAGGTTGCGCGTGAGCTGCCTGCTAGTTCGGGGACTATTTCGATCGTATACACATCCTTGACGAGTTCGGCCAGTACCGCGGCCTGGTACCCTGAGCCGGTGCCGACCTCAAGTACGCGGTCGGTTGGTTCAGGTTTGAGCACCTCGGTCATGAAGGCGACGATATACGGCTGTGAAATTGTTTGGTCGTGGCCGATAGGCAGCGGTCCATCGACGTAGGCACTTGAGCGCATCTTATCCGGCACAAATTCATGGCGTGGCACCTTGCCCATGACCTCCAGTACCTTGGGGTCGGAAATACCGCGCCCTGGTGCTGCCAGTTGTTCTTTGACCATTTTTGCACGCAGCTCCGCGAATTTCTTGTCGCTGCCATCATCGCCCGGTTTGCTATCGCTACAATTTGCTATCATGCCGGTGCCGAACAGTAGGGTGAGGATCAGTTTGTTCATATTATAAATGGAATCTGGTTCAAGCGCGGGTCAAGTAAAGAAAAGTGAATAACTACTTGCCTGCAGATGAATTGCAGGACGAATGACTAAACATCATTATTGCCCAGCGACAGTCCTTCTGTCTAAATCTGCCAGTATATGAGCGATGATACCTGTAACTTTCCGTCACGCGGTGAGAAATCCACGATCGAAGAAGGTTTGGAGTTCATGCCGAAGTTTGATCAGGATGGTTTAGTGCCATGCATATGCCAGGAAGCGGCAAGCGGTCAGATCCTGATGTTTGCCTACATGAACCGGGAGGCACTGGCTTTAACCATTAGCACTGGTGAGGCGCACTATTATTCGCGTTCGCGCGGCAAGCTGTGGCGCAAGGGTGAGTCGTCGGGACATACCCAGAGAGTTAAAGAGATGCTGACCGACTGTGACCAGGACGTGATTCTTATCAAAGTAGATACCGGTGGCGCGGCTGCGTGCCATACCGGCTACCACTCGTGTTTTTTCCGCAAACTGGCCGGGACCGACACAGCGCCATTTCGGCTTGAGAAGGTCATCGCAGACCGCCAGTTCGATCCGGGCGAAGTCTACGGTAAGAAATAGCACGCTGGTAGTTGACCGTACGGACATCCTCATGTCCACTACAGCATGCTAACGGAATCAAGCATAACGATTCAGGCACCGCGTGAGCAGGTATTTGAATTAACCTCCGACATCCTGCGCTGGCCGGCTCACCTGCCGCACTATCGCTATGTGCGTGAGTTGCAACGCGAAGATGGGGCGCAGGTCGTCAAGATGGCCTGCGTGCGCAGCGGCTTACCGATCGCCTGGGTTTCCCGCTACACTGTTCACCGTGAGGCCTGGCAAGCCCGGTTCGAGCACCTCAAGGCTTGGACCAAGGGGATGAAGGTCGTCTGGCATTATGACGAGGTGGAACCCGGGAAAACCCACATCCGGCTAAGCCATGACCTCGACTTTCGCTGGCCGCCACTGGCTCCGATCGCCGAGGCTGTTATCGGTGGTTTTTTTATCGAGCATATCGCTGCTAAGACGCTAGCGACATTCAAACAAATCCTGGAGCGCCAGCAGTGAGCAGGCGTCGCGTGGTAATTACCGGCATCGGCCCACTCACTTGCATAGGGGAGGGCAAGGCAGCAGTGCTGGAGGGGCTACGCCAAGCGCAAAGCGGGATTACTGAATTGCAGGCGTTTGATGTAAGCAAATACGGCTTGAAGGCACACAGTGCCGGAGCAATGCCCAACTTTGATCCGGGTAAGTACCTCGAGAAAAAGCAGGTCAAACGATTTGATCGCTATGCTCAAATGGCGGTCGCTTCCGCGCAACTTGCACTGGAGGATGCGGGCTGGGCAGTGGATCGGGAGAATCCTCAGTTGCGCACAGGAGTCAGCTTCGGGACGGCGCTGGCAGGCATTGCCAATGCCGAAGCGCAGCACCAGAAATTTGTCGATCAGGGTCCACGGGCGGTCAACCAGTTGATCGGGGTGCAGGTTTTTGGTGGTTCTGCTCATTCCAATATTGCTATTAACTTCGGCTTGCGCGGGCCGGGGACGACCAACTCGAATAGCTGTGCCTCCGGGACAATCGCAATCGGTGAAGCCATGCGCATGATCCGTGACGACATGGCTGATGTGGTGGTGGCGGGCGGGGCAGAGACACCACTGCAGCCACTGACATTCAGCGCATTTGATTTTATCAATACCATGAGCCGCTCTGCTCCGCCGCAGAGCTGTTGCCCGTTTGATGCCGAGCGTGACGGCTTCGTGATGGGCGAAGGAGCCGCCAGTTTGATCGTCGAGGAATACGAGCATGCAAAAAATCGTGGTGCCCGGATCTATGCCGAGGTCTGTGGCTTTTTCTTTAACAACGATGCCTATCACATGACTTCACCATTACCTGATGGTGAGGCAACCAGCAGGTGCATGCGGCAAGCATTGGCCGATGCCAAAGTTAATCCCGAGATGGTTGACTACATCAATGCCCATGCCAGTTCGACCCAACTTAATGATCGAACTGAAACGCTGGCGATCAAACAGGTTTTTGGCGAGCATGCGTACAGGATTCCTGTTTCCGGTACCAAGGCATACACAGCGCATCCGTTAGGTGCCACCGGTGCGATCGAGGCAGTTATTAGTTGCCTGGCCATGGAGCACGACTTCGTGCCGCCAACATTGCACTACCGCAACCCCGATCCTGACTGTGACCTTGATGTTGTGCCCAACGAACCCCGCGAAGCCAAGATCAATTGCATCCTCAGCAACTCATTCGGCTTCGGCGGGATCAATTCGTCGCTGGTGCTGGCGAAGGTTTGAGCTATTTGCATTGATCATCATAGAAATTGTGATCACATTACGAGAGCTATGAAGATAATTATTCTTACTGCTGTATTGCTTCCCGTATTCGCGATCGCCGGCGAGACCCGTGCGCTCTATAATGGCAAAGACCTGAGTGGCTGGACTATGGATATTCCCGCGCGTGATGGGATGACTGCCGAGGACGAGGTCGAACTTAAGGACGGGGTCCTAACTATCGATACCCGTGATGTCGAGTGGTGGCTGGCTAACCCTCCCAGCTTTATCATCCGGGATGGCCTACTGGTAAGCCTAGGTAAGCCGGGCGGACACCTGATAACCGAGGACGAATTTTCCAACTACGAATTAGTTATAGAGTACCGTTTTCCTAAAAACCCTGGGAATTGTGGAGTGCTGGTTCATGCTTCCACACCGCGCCGACTCTACAAGATGTTCCCCCAATCGATCGAAGTTCAGATGATGCATGAGAATGCCGGCGACTTTTGGGTGATCGGTGAAGATATTGAAGTTCCAGACATGAAGGAGCGGCGGCCAATCAAAGATGAGACACAAAAGTGGGGTGGTGGGCCCAAGGACGCCCGGCGCATCCTTAAACTCACTGATGCCGAAAAACCATTAGGGGAATGGAACACGATGAAGATTGTTTGCCAGGGCGATGAGATCATTGTGCATGTCAATGGCACCCTGGTGAACCATGGCTTCAAAAGTACTGCTACCTCGGGTAAGATAGCACTACAGGCCGAGGGCTCGGAGGTCGAGTTTCGTAAAGTTGAGTTGACTCCGCTGGCCGAGTGACAGCCCGGGTGGAAGTTACTGCCAGGTTTGGTAAGCGCCAGCTCTGCCGGTAAGTGCGAGTTACCTTTAGCGGTAGTAATCAGATGCGCGCTGTCGTATGATAATAATTGAAACAGGACACTGTTCGTGCAATCTTTAGGTGGCATGAAGTTGGTAAGCAGTAGTAAATTATATGGATAATCCGGTTGCAGACAATCAGCACCACGAAGAAGCACCACGTCCCAAGAAGATCCTTCGACTGGTTTATAAGTTCATACTTATCAGTGTTGCGGCCCATGTTGTTGGGTTGTTGATTTTTGGCAGCTTCATAATCTTCAAACGGATGCAACCGGAGCAGGTGCAATTTGAGTCACCGGTCAACCTGAAGCGGGTCGAACCCAAGAAGCGTGAATACAAAATGCGCGTGAAAGAGCAGCAGTCGCGCGCCAGCCGGCCAAAGATTCAGCCACGACTGCAAAGTGTGCGGCCGTCGCCGCTGGCGATGCCAACCATCGATACCAAGATCTCACCGGTTAAAACCGAACTCTCCGATCTGCCGGGACTGTCTGACGGCTTGGGCGAAGGGCTGGGCTTTGGTGGTGGGCTTGGTGAGCTGACATCTTTTGGTTATACCCTGGCGACCTCCGGGACGTTGGAGGCAACTTTGATCGACCTGAAACGCGACGAGAGCGGCAACCCCATCGGGCCGGAATCAAAAGGAGGCAGGACTAAAGCCATCCGCAGGTTTACCGATAGTAATTGGGATCTTGCGCACCTGACGACCAAGTATTATGCAGCAGATAAGAAGCTATATGCTTCGTACTGGATTATCGGAATGACCCATGCCAGCGAAGCACCGAAGGCATTCGGTGTTGAGGGAGATATTGAACCCAGTGGCATATTGGCCTTCTATGAAGGATCCTTCATCCCGGCCAAGGATATGCGGATGCGATTTGTGGGCGCGGCAGATGATGTGATCGTCATTCGCCTGGATAACAGGATCGTCTTTGATGGCAGCCGCGACAACGGTTTCAGCAAATTTGATATCAAAAAGACTCCACAAGAGGCACCCATAGCTGGAATGAATACGAAAACCAGCTTTGGTAGCTGGATCAATTTTCAAAAGGGCAGAAGTTATGACTTAAAAATTCTGTTAGCAGAAGTGCCCGGAGGTCGCTTTGGGTGCATGTTGTTTTACCAGATCAAGGGGGATGACAAAATGCGCGTTTTTACGACCAAATCATTTACGGAAAAAGAGAAAAAAGTTCTCAGTAAAGTTCACCCGTTTGTAGCTGAGGGCCTTGATTGAGGCCATTTAGCGGCTATTAAGGGGTCATTGGACTGACCCGCACATCGACGAATAACTTATCTACAGAGCCGCTGACAGTCGCTGTCACGGTGACCGTGTCACCGACAGGGTCGGCAACCGAAAATGTTACCGTGACACCATCGTTATTGGCAGTGCCATCGGCATGATAGTCAACCAGATCAGTGGACCAGTAGTAGGTTGCTGCAATATCGCTGGCATAGTTTTCATTTAGCGGGTGAGAGAATGTAAATTTAATCTCAGATGCCATGGTGACCTGCTCTGCCTTGAGCCCCGGGGTCGGTGTGCTCGGGTCGGTGCCAAAGTAGTTCTCCACACCATTGGAGTTACCGTCGTTGTCGTAGTCATTGTTGATTCCGGTCTCACCGCCTACCTCGAATTCGCTGATCCATGATGCGTAGCTGGCCTCATCATCGTTAATCACATCGAGTGTGGCCGTAGTATCATCGAAACCTTCAGCAGACGCGGTGAAGGTGACTGTCTGGAGGCCATCTGCGATCGTGTCATCGATAATGGTGATGGTTATTGGAATGCTACTGCTGCCATCCGGAATTGTTACCGCAGCGGGAACCGTCGCCTCCGAAGTGTCGTCTGAACTCATGTTGACCGTCAGATCACCTGCTGTCGTCAGGCGGGATACGGAAGCGTTGACGCTGCCAACATTTTCTTCAACGGCTAACTCATCGATTTTTAGGGTCAGGACATCTTTGTTCACCGTGATGACTACCTCATCTGAGGATTGCTCGCGGCCGTCGTCTCCTGTCAATTGCAGGGTATAGACGCCTTCTGTAGTGAACGTGGCGGTAGTATTCAGCAGCGAATCGTCGGCAAAAGTGACCGGTGCCGGGCCGGTGAGGCGAGTCCACTGGGTGGTGAACGAATCGCCATCATCGTCGCTAGCTGTGGCATCGTTCAGGCTGACAACGGCCATCTTGCCGGTGCCCCCGGGTGGTGCCACTTTGTAGGGGTGGTTGGCTGGCAGTCTTGCAGTCAGGCCCCACTTGTGAGCGAGATAGCCCTCGATATTTTTGCGCTCAGCGGTACTGACGGTACCTGAGCAGATAATGACTTCCGCGATCTTGCCGCCAAAGTGTGGGTGGGTCACGACCTTACCGAGGCGTCCACCGCCAGACATGGTGCCCGGCGGATTCGCATTATGACCGGAACCCTCCGAATTGCCATTGGCAAAAATCTGCTTTGGTGAACCTACTTGCCAGACATAGTTCAGGATACTCCCGGCAGGCGCAAAATTGCTCGAAACATTCCCATACCAGTCGTGGCCCCAGTAATTCATGCGATAGCTGTTGCTGTCACGGAAACCTACGTGGAGGCTGTTGCTGCCGTTACCACCGTTGGCAGCACCATAGATATTGGAATAATTTGTGACGTCTGCCACAACGATGAATGCCGAGTGAGAACCGCCGGCCATGAAGTCCAAATCGACGTTGAGGTAGTCACTGGAACCGTCGAAGCTCAGGGTATTCTTGCCATTCAGTCCAGCGGTGGTGGCAGTTGGTTGGAAGCTGGACGTGCCTTGGGTGGCATGTCGCAGGTTGCCGCTTTTATCGCGCCATTCGCTGACCGTGTTACCATCGACGGTGAGCGTATCAGCATCATCTGCATCGAGCCATAGCGCTGTCGTGATGTCCGCTGGTGTCCAGGGAACCAAATCACTCAAGATCACCGCCTTGTCGGATCCTGCTTCAACAGCGGGAGCATTGTTATCATCATCCTGAATTTCCAGAGTTGCGAGGTTAGGCGTGCCGATCTTTGCGCCGTCGGTATTAGTCAGCGTCAGGATGATCGTTTCAAGGAATTCCTCGTGGCTGGAGTCGTCGGTGATCGGGACAGTGAATGTTTTTGAGCTGCCATCGCCATCGGCCCAAGTGAGAGTTCCAGAGGCTGCAGTGTAGTCGGATCCGGATTGTGCCGTGCCATTAGAGGTGGCATAATCGATACTGACTTCGCCAACGGTGCCACCGCTGCGTTCAACCGTTATGGTTGCCGAACCGCCATTTTCGGTGACGCTGAAGGTAGGTGAGCTGAAGGCAACTTCACCTCCGGGGTTCGGCACGCTGCCCATGCCACTGACTTCGACATCATCGATATTCCAGCCACAATAAGTAACCGAACCATCAGTAGCACCCATCGCCCAGCGAATGTAGACCGTAGGCTGGTGGTCGGCGACGGCGGATATATCATAGGTATATTCCCTCCACGTGGAATCGGTGAACGAGCCGCCGCTATGCTGCCAGACAGTAATCCATGACGATCCATCATTGGAGACCTGGATTGCGGCATCATCCCAGGTACTACTCTCCATCCCCAGCCAGCGGTAGAATGAAAGTTCGACCTCCGAGTAGCCCGAGCAATCGATGGTGCCAGTGGTCGCATGGGTTGCAGGCAAGTTATTGGTGTAATCGCCATTCAGGTTATAACCGATGACGTTGTCGCCTGTGTTGCCTCTGGATGGGTCTCCATCATTACCCTTGGGCATGCCATATTCCCATTGGCCTTCCAAAGTCCAACCGGGGTCGGTGTCCATAGTGGCAGAATAAATGACAGCACTGGTCAAGTTATTGATTGAGAAGTTGCTATTGCTCACATCGGACTCACTGCCGCCAGCGAGGCTGGTAATGCGGATGGTATAATCGCCACCATCGGGGGCAAATGCCGGCACATTCCATGCAAAGCTACCGTCATTGGCTGTGGTGTTGGCAATGGTAGTGTAGAGGGTGCCACCCTTGAGTAACTCGATCCGAACATCACCACCCAGGCTGGATGCCCAATTGATAGTGAAAGCTGAGTTGACTGGTAGATCTTCGCTGCCATTCGGCGCAACGACCGCCATCAGTGGCTCATCATCAATAATCGTGACAGTTGCCGAACTGAAACCGCTTACCGAAGTTCCTGTTGCATCGGAAAGTAAGACTGTAAAAGATTCTTCGTAAGTCTCGCTCACGCTGTCGTTGGTGATCGGGATATCAATGGTCCTGGCTCCACCTTCGCCGGCAGCCCAGTTCAAAGTGCCGGAGGTTGTAGCGTAGTCCGAGCCAGCAGTTGCAGTACCATCTTGAGTTAAGTAATCCACGCTGACTGCGCCGACAGTTCCACCGATTCTTTCGACACTGACTGAGACAGTACCGTCAGCTTCATTAACTACGTAGTTTACCGGGCTAAATGCCAGCGCACCAGCGGTATCCGAACCACTGATGATGAGACCAAAATCCTGTTGATTGTTGGTCAGGCTGCCGCTGTAAGTAACTTCGACCTCCCAGGCACCGGCTTGGCCTGGCGACTCGACCAGAACCTGTTCGACATTATCGACGTTGTTGACGCCGGTGGTGGCAGGCAGGCTCATTGATTCAACTGTCCAGGTTCCGACGAATGGCATAACAAATGGGAAGTACTCGGTACCATCAGGAGCTATGAGTTTCAGGTTCAGGTCATTGACCAGATCCGGGCTGCGATCATCGTGGGAGCTTTCGCTGGAACCTGCCGGATCGGTCCAGCAGAGGGTCGCTCGAATTGGCGAGCTGCCATCCCAGGAAAAGGTGTAAGTCTGCGAGGATTGGGTGGTGGCGACCTGGTCTTCGATGACAGTTTCCAAATCAGGAAAAACTGCCTGCCTTTGCAATAGATCGGCAGCCTCGACAACATTCACCAGCCCCCAGCCATGAGTGTAGTCGGGGCCCTGATTACCGATGTCAGTAGCAGTGTGGATGAGTAATGCCTTGAGTGTACTGGAGCGCATCGCAGCGTTGTTGCCAAAGAGTTCACGGTACAAATCGACCAGCAGTGCCGCACTGCCGCAGACGTTGGGTGATGCCATGCTGGTGCCGCTGTAATTGCTGTAACTGGTATCACTCGAATCCACCGGCGAGTAGAGCCCTGAGCCATTGCCCATCAAGTCGGGCTTGATGCGCCCGTCGTCAGTGGGGCCAGTTGAAGAAAAACCAACTTTAGTTGCTCTGGACGGGTCACGCTGGCCATTGCTGACTGCATCGTTGGCAGCTCCAACCGTAACCAGGTTTTTGGCAACACCATGGTCACCGATCGTTTCAAAACCATTGCGATAACTGCCATCGTTCTGGGGGTGGATCGCAGAATTATATGTAACCGAAGCACCGTCAATAGTGACTGTGTTGCCATTGCCAGGACCATCATTATTTTCATTACCTGCAGCCCAGAATGCCAAGTAGTATGGTGCGTCGTACGCAATGGAATCCAGGTTCGCAGCGGTTCCGCTATACTGACCGAAATCCGGATCATAAGCATTCTGGTCGGTGCCGGTGCCGGTCCAAATCCAGCCGCCTGAGTTCCTCCAGCCGTAGATGAAGCCGTAGCTGTGGTTCGAGAGATACACGTTGGTATCGAATTGGCCGACATCGTAGGCTGCTGCCGCAGCCATTTCACTGCGGTCATTATACCAGTCATATGAGTCGATGACAGCCTGAAAAGCCATCCCCTTAGCCCTGGCCTGCACACCGAAGGCAGCAATCGTTCCAGCGACGTGAGTCGCGTGCGCATCGCTAGGCTGATTGTCGACATTATTGATTCGTGAAGTGGCTCCCTCATTGAACTCCTGATGGGTGACCAAGGCACTATCACCATCCCACACGCCAACTTTGAGTCCAGAGCCATCCAGCGAGTAAGGCGCTGCATGCAAAATGTCAACACCGGTAGAAATTGCCGCGTCGTCATTTTTGGTTTCGACGTACAGCAGTTCCCCGTACTCATCGATGCCAATTAACTCGCGCTTACCGAGTCCCGGCAGCTTTTCGATCAGAGCTTTACCGCGCTGTCGGGCGAGCACTCTGGCCTTATTCAGCTCACTATTTTCCAGAGCTTTCATCCGCTGCACCGCTTGGGCTCGCTCAGTTGGTTTGCGCCAATCAATGCTGCGATCTTTCAGGATCTCACTCATTCGTTCCTGGGCGTGAGAGATCCCGGAGCCCCCAAGGATAGCGATCGCTATTGAGAGCAGCAGGTATTTCGATGAGCGATCAAACTTAACAGGACAAAACTTCATGGAGGATCAGACTGCGACAGGGACAGATTATTAATACTGCCAATTTTATAGCACTTATAGTGCCATGTGTCTGCGGTTTTTCAACAGTCTGCTAAAAGATATTGATCAACTTTGGGCTGTGATCCGTGTTTTTTAGGAATTCGATTGTTTTACGGACGTCTTCAGCTTTTTGTTTACTGAGGTGTTTCGGGAAACCCGGTTCGTCATCAGCAAAATCAGCGGCGAGGCGCTCGAGGTCTGGAATGGTGCGGGTGGCATGGGTGCCGTAGCTACCGAGGATTTCGAGTAACATCTTGGTGCGTTTTTCACTACCCCAGTGGTTTTGGTTTGTTAGATAGAACATGCAGGCATCGATTCCCTCTGCCACTTGCCATTCACTTAGAATTTTGAGTCCTTCTTTGCGGATGCCGTCCGCAAACATGATTCCACTTGGAGCGGGGTTGACGACTGCATAATGCACCTCCGGCAGCAGGGCTTTGAGTTCGTCAGGTGGCAGGTTTTCATAGACTGTGGCGAATGCCATGCGGGCGGCGACCGGTATCCGCTTTCACCGACTGCCGATGTCGCCTCCGAACGTACTCGAGGCGCTCGAAGCCGGGCACGGCTGAGCCTCGCACGTGGCGATCGTCGTCT
>CAYUDZ010000009.1:13136-30283 GCA_964443575.1 uncultured Chthoniobacteraceae bacterium
ACTCCCTCGAGCGATTTCGAGAGCAGTCCGCTGTTCTGGTTGAAGAGTGCGAAACAGAGGTAGCGCTGTTCCATACCACGCGGATCATCAGGGCCAGGGTCACGGGCCAGCATTTTTAGCAACTCGGGAACTGCCGGTCTGGCGGCATCACCGATCGCGGCGAGCGCGTCGGCGGCCTTGACCCGTAGCCAAAGGTCGTCGGCCGTGAGCAAGGTACGTAAGGCCGGAACTGCCGGTGCAGCTTTGCCTTTAAGTTGCTCAAGTGACTGGCACGCGCCGAGACGGGACTCCAGCGTGGGCGCATCGAGATTTGCAATCAGGCGGTCGACGGGGGGAGCATCCCTGCGCGAGAGCGCAATAGCAGATCTTTCGCGGACGACAGGTGACCAGCTGCCCAGCCGCTCAAGCAACTCGTCTACGGTAAGTTGGTCATAGAAGCTATGGCGGTCAGCGTTACTCCAGCCGCGGCCATCATCGATGATTTCCCCGGCTTGGTCGGCAGTGAGTTGCGGGGTGATGGCAGGTTTTTTCCCGGTGATCACGAGCTTCTGTAGCGGCATGGCATAAGCCAGCAGATAGGCACCGGTCGCATCCCAACCATGAGTGCTATCGCCGCGCGGCTGCGGTGGTCCCTGGTGGCGGAACTGGCCGTGGTGATCCCGGGCCAGGTCATAATACCACGAACCGAATTCCTTCATCCAGGCACCGGTGGCCTGTGGCCCGGATAAAGCGACCCCCGGCATTGCCCAGGTGATATTCCAAAAGTTACCGGTGTGGCCGGTGTCGCGCTCTGAGCCGTGTGATGCCAGGCTCATACGTGAAAAATATTTAGAACCCTGCGGCTCTTCGAGCAGGTTGAAGAGAACGGCCGCCATGCCACATTTGCCATTATCCTCGTGCATTTGAATCCATGGATGGTGGTCGCCATAGGGTACTGCTCCTTTGCCGATGTAAAAGCGAAGTAGTTTGGTACTGCGCTCGATAGCAACCGGAATCTCTTCGTCGTCGACACCGGCCAGCCGTGACATTTCGAGCGCGATTGTAAGTGGCACGCCCGGGGCATTCATCATTCCATAGCCGACGAGCCGACCATCTTTACCGGCAAATTTGTGTCCCCAGGAGCCAACTATACTTTGGCCATTTGCGGACTCGAGTGCGATTCGGCGCAAGCCGGGGAGCACCGACTTGTCTCCGCTCGCCATGACGTACTCGGCGAGGAAGGTCATCACATAGCCGTAGTACCAGGTGCTGAACTTATCGACCGAGTATTCGGCCGCCCACTCTGCTTCCCGTTTGAGCAGTGGCTGGTATGTTGGGTTGCCACTGGCGAGTAGCGCCAGCGCATTCAGTGAGCGCGAAATCGGGTTCATTTTATAATCCGGCTCAGACATTCTCTTGGCCAGTGCTGCGCAGCCTGCCTCGAAGATTTTCTGGGACTTCGGGCAATTGTATGGTGCGGTGGAACTGTAGTCGCCGAGCACCAGCAGTTGGATAGTGACCGCCGTCGTTTGGCCGTCGCGCCAGCGCAGCAAGCTCAGTTGGCCCTCGCCGGCCGCTGACTCGGCGTGGGTAAGTGCCTTGCCAAAAGCGATGCGCGGGGCGGAGGAAAACGGCTGATCATTAATGCCAAGAATCACATCGCCAACTTCCAAGATAGCGGCAGCGGGCGAGTCTGCGGCTACCTCGGTGATGCGGATTTGGCGAGCCTTGCTGGTTTCGAGCTTTTCCGAATAGATCCAGCCGCGAGCCCCGGTTGCTCCGAGTGTCCAATCGTGGTTTGCATCTTCGGGTATCGGATCACCCTTAGTGAAGTCCGGGTTGGGGATGTTTTTTTTGCGAGCGGCAGAGGCAGGGTCGCTAGTCGCACAAGTTAGGACAATGATAGTCAGAATGTGGAGGGGGTTGCGGAAGAAAAATTGTTTCATCTTTTCTTGAGAGTTTAGATCACACCCTAGCGCCTAGTTTAAATACTGCAAACCCAGAGTCCAGCTATTGAATGAAAGATGAAACGATCAAGATCCTGCGGCAAGCTTTTGGACTGCAGCATCAGCCTGCTGGAGGATATCCTTGATTCGAGGGTTGTTTCGCGCGACAACTGCCGCACGAAAGTCGATGTAGAGATTGCGTAGCGCCTCTTCACATCCGGGCGGAGGCTGTTCTATCTCCTCGAGGTAGCGGACGACGTCAGCTGCCTCATGTTTTTGAAATTCTGACAAACTGAACTCCGCTAGCCGGGCTAACTTTTTAGCACGCAGGAACTCGACCAACGCGGCTGCGTTAAGCCACATCATCGCCTGCAGCGGACGGCTTTGTTGGTCGGCGAACAGCAGCATCGGCGGGAGTAATTGCGTCTGCTCGAAGAACGTGCATTCAGGCACGCGGGGTTCGAGCACGGTACGCATGACGGGCTGGATTCTGCTGCGGCGCTGGATGATGGTTATACTGGCGCGGGCACTTCCGAATAATTCAAAACTGTGCAATGCGCTACCCTCCACGGCAATGATTTTCCGAGCAGCCCGGAGGTAACGTAATTGCTCGCGGAGGGGCAGGGTTTCGGGTTTCAGGACATGGTAGCCATCCCTGGCCAAAAGCTGTTCCAAGTAACGTTCTCCCGCGTAGGAACCCTGGTTGATGTATCCGGATCGGCAAATATACAGTTTTTCTGGTAGTCCGCTTAGGTCACCCAGCAGGTTGGCACGTTTTTCCAGTAGTTTCAGATAGCTGCCAGCGGGGCGGATTGGTTCATTGTGGAGAATACTGGCTTGTGCTGGAACAATCAGCTTACCAACGTGTAAGGGTTGTTTGATGTACTGGCGTAGGTCAACCGGAATGCCAAAATAATCTAGCAGTTGGGGCACATGTGGTGCCATCTGCCGTTGAGGTATGGGGAGCCACTGCGGGCAAACCAGCACCTTATTGAACTCACCGGGGTACTCCAGCCATGCCCAAAGACGGTGGATGCTTTCTGCAAGGCAATGACCATATTGGAAGAAAAATGGACCTGCATAAAGCGCAGGACCTTTACGTGATTTAGCCGGCAACGGTTGGGCGGCAAGATACTCTTGATTGGTTATTGATACAATACGATAGTCACCGGTGCGTATACCCCAGCCACTCAGTTGCTTGAAGCGGTATGGTATGCACGGATGCCTAACCCCGCCATTAATGGCATTGATCGAACTGATTCGATCGAGAGGGTATACATCTGCCCCCTCAAGCTGAATAGTTTTCCTCCAGAAGCCTTTACTGAACTGAGCCCAACTTTCACGTAACAGTTTTTTCATGATAGAACCGGCCTCATAAGTATTGACAGGGTAACCGCAGGGCATTCTGCAGGGATACCAGGGAAATGCATCATTCAAGTCCCAACAACGGAAATTTCCTGCAACAGGCATAGTTCATACGACTAGAAAATTGATTCTTAGCATCGTGGCGTGTCAAGCATTTGGCCGAGCCCGTGCAGCAGTCAAAAGTTCGAGAAGAGGAATAGTACTTAAAAGCCATCGCTATAAATGCAAAATTATTGCAAAAATGTATTGACTTATTTGGAGACATCATAAATAACGGGCGCCATGAAGATAAGAAAGTCAGCAAAGACAAGTTGGAAAACTGCATTGGCAGTTTTATTTATAACCTGCACCAGTACCGGCCTACTGTTAGCAGGACAACTAGATACGCCGATATTGGACGAGGAGATCGAGGAAGAGGTTGGTCCGAATTGGTGGACTGGCGAGGATGTATCGATTGGTGGCATTCTGTTTCCACACTTTCATTTACGTGCTGCGGCGGGCGGGTCGACCAAGGATCCTGCCGATTTTCAACTAGGCGCGCATGATCCGTTCCGGGACGGGTTTACGCTCCAGGGCGTGGAACTGGGACTGTCATTGCGTCTCAATGACTACATTGAAGGCTTTGTCAGCTACCATGCTTTCCTCGATGAAAGTGATAACCTCGAGGGTGAGTGGGAAGAAATCTTCGGTAAAATCAAAAATATCCCTGGCGGCTTGGAGCTGCGCGGTGGTCAGTATCTGGTGCGCTTTGGCTACCACAACGCGCAGCACATGCATGCATGGAACTGGGTTGACCAGTATCTGGTAAGCGCGCGTTTTCTTGGAGAGGAAGGATTGTACATGCGCGGTGGTGAAATAACCTGGAATGTACCAACACCATTTACTTCCGCCCTGACTTTTGCAGCTGGTGTCGGTCGTTCACATGATCACTCCCATGGAGAGGAAGGGCACGATCATGGCGAAGAAGCCGAGTACGAAGGTGAAGACGCATTCTTCAGTGATGACAATGCTTTTTATGCGGCCCGCTACATGGTCAAATATGACTATAATGACTTCCACCAGTTTACCGGGGGCATTTCAGCTGCCTTTGGCGAAAATCTATTTGGCAGGAATACCCAGATCTACGGGTTGGACTTTGAGTACCTCTGGCGCCAGAATGGCTATGAGCCGGGCGGTGATTACCTGCGCTGGCGCAGTGAGTTCATGGTACGTCGTGTTGAAGCGGGGGGTGATGGACATGGGCACCATGACCATGGCCACGACGATCACGGGCATGATGACCATGGGCATGATGACCACGGACATGATGACCATGGGCACCATGATGATCACGATGACGACCATCACGATGACCACGGTGAGGAAGAGCATGGCGGCGGCAGTGAAGACTTCACGGAGTTTGGCTTTTACTCTGAGCTAGCGTACGGTTTCCTGGATCACTTCGAAGCTGCTGTACGTCTCGAGTATGTTGAAGGGATCGAAGCACTCGGACAGGATCGCCGCTGGCGTACAGGACCGGGGCTGACCTGGTACCCTACTGTCGAGCGAAATCTGTTTGTGCGTGTTCAGTATAACTATGATAACAGCGATGACATGGGTGATGCGCATACAGTTTGGGCTCAATTTGGCTTTGACTGGGGTAGCCCTGAAGTCCGCTAAGTTGTAGGATAGCTGATGATGAAATTGCGGTTTGTCCTGATACTATTGATTTTGTTAGCGCCCGCTTTGGTGCGGGCCGAGCTGACGGTTGCCAGCTTGCACCCGTTGATAGCTGACCTTGCGCGCAATGTGGGCGGTAGCAAGGTCGTGGTGATAGACATCATGGAGCCGGGAGATGACGTCCATGAATTTGCCCCGACTCCATCGGACATGGTGCGCCTGAGCGGGGCAGATATCATTTTGCTTTCCGGTAAAGGGCTGGAGAAATTCAAGGGCAAGCTGGAGGCGAACCTTAAGCCGGGCCAGCAATTAGTAGAGGTTGGCCGGAAAGTTCCTTCGAAGAAGATCTCGGCCAATGATGAGTTGTACGTTTGTTGCCCGACCCATAGTGCGGGCTCGATTGACCCGCATTGGTGGCATAGCATCAGCAGCATGAAACGCGCTGCGAAGAATCTGGCTGATGTTTTTGGCGACCGCGACCAGGCCAATCGGCAAGTTTATCTGGCCAATGCCAGAAAATACGGCGCCGAGTTGGATCGCCTCGAACAGTGGGCCCAATCCAGGATTTCGACGATACCGCGCAGTTCCAGGGTGCTGGCGACAGCCCATGCGGCCTTTGGCTATTTTTGCGATGAGTTCGGGTTTAAGTCATTGCCAGTGCAAGGTTTGAAGCGTGAGCAGGAGCCGACATCGAAGTATCTGGCAGAGAGTGTGGACAAGTTAAGGGAAAACAAAGTGACCGCGGTTTTTCCGGAGGCTCAGGCCAACCCGAAAGTACTAAAGCAGCTAGCCTCTGAAGCTGGGGTCAGGCTGGGAGGGGTACTGATAGCGGACGGTTCGGACAAAGGTGCCGGGAGCACTTACGTTGGTATGATGCGCTACAATATAGGAACCATCACTAGCGCACTGTCTGGAAGTTAAGGGATGTCCGGCTTTCCCCTGCGTCAAGCGGTACTGACCTTGTTTATCTTTTCTTTGTTGGCGTTGCCGATTCATTGGCTCACCGGCACGCGATTGGCCGACGAGAGCTTGCAGGCTGAAGCTCTTGCAGGTGAAAGCTCTGCGACAAATGGCGTTGCTTACTATGGTCGTATCCGGAGTTTGCAAGAAGCATCGTTGCAGCTGTCTATCGGCGGCAATATGGTTTTTTCCAGCAGCGTGGAGCCTGGCTACGATGAGTACTTTGAGTATCATGCAGCTGAGTCAACAAGGTTTGAAGTTCACGTCGAACAGATAGCTCCCATGCAAAAACGAGCTAATGTGATAGAATTTGGGATTACGCCTGACGATGGCAGTGAAATTGTCAGGACACTATGGGTGGATGAAGGAAGTGAAGAGGCAAAAGCAATCCTCATTTTCAAATGGTGACCCAGGCTTGTGAGGATGATTCCAATGTGGTGCTTGAGGCCCAGGGACTCTCGATGGCTTACGGCCCGGTAATGGCGCTTGAGAATGTTGATGCCGCCTTTCGCAAGGGAACGTGTACTGGCATCATTGGACCTAATGGTGCCGGCAAAAGCACATTGCTGCAGGTGCTTGCAGGTCTGCTGGATGGCTACAGCGGTCAGGTTATGTGGAATGGCAGATTGCGGCGCGGCTTCGACAGTTCATTTGCTTACCTGCCGCAGGCGGCACAAGTCGATTGGAACTTCCCGGTGAGCGTGGGTGATGTGGTACAGATGGGTAGTTACCCGAAGCTGAATTGGTGGCGGAAGTTTACGCAAAGCGATCGTGAAGCGGTCGACGCAGCCATGGAGCGGATGCATATCAGCAGGCTCTCCGACCGACTGATTCGGGAGCTTTCAGGAGGTGAGAAGCAGCGTACCTTCCTGGCGCGCGCTCTGGTCCAGCAGGCTCAAATTTTTCTGCTTGACGAGCCGTTTGCGGGGCTGGACTTTCCGTCGCAGGAACAGCTTGGAAAGGTGCTCAGAGAGTTGGTTGCTGATGGCAGGATTCTGATCTGTTCCTACCATGAGTTGGCTACAGTTCAGGGAGTCTTTGATCAGGTCGTCTTTTTGAATCGACGGGTTGTTGCCAGCGGTGCGGTGGGTACCGTAATGACAGCTGACAATATTGAGGCTACTTACGGGCATATCATGCCATTGGTCGGTCAAGCAGCGCCATCCGGCAACCAGGAGTCGATATGAGCGACTGGTTACTTGAACCGCTTAGCTACGAATTCAACCGACGAGCGCTGCTCGCAGGTGTACTGGTTGGATTTGTTGCCGGTTACATGAGCGGCTATGTGGTGCTACGCCGTTCAGCGCTAATGGTTGAAGCGCTCTCGCACAGCTTATTACCGGGGATAGCAACCTCAGTATTACTGGTGGGGTTATCCACGCTGGGTGCACTCGTCGGTGGACTGGTCGCGGCATTACTGGTGGGTACAGGGGCGTTGTTCCTGTCATCCCGATCATCGCTGTCGCAGGAGACTGCTTTAGGTACACTTTTTATTTGTGCCTTTGCTTTGGGGGTCGTGCTGTTGCACTATGCGCCGGTTCAAGTTGAACTCGGTCATTACCTTTTTGGTAATATTATTGGCATGACCGATGGTGACTTGTGGATGCTGTTTTTTATCGGTTTGGGAGTGCTATCTTTGCTGGTCGCACTGCAACGCCCGCTGGCTATTCTGTTGTTCGATCCAAAAGTAGCACCGGCTTTGGGAGTGAATGCACAATTGCTGCAACCGTTGCTGATCGTGCTCATCGTGCTTGTGCTGGTCTCCTCGCTGCAGGCTGTCGGCGTTTTGCTGGCGGTAGGGTTTATGGTGCTCCCTGGTGCTACCATGGCGCTGGTTTCGCGGTCACTGCGGATGCTCAACTGGGGCGGAGCCATCCTCGGCAGTGTCGGCACCGGATTCGCACTTTTTTTGTCTTACTGGATCGACTCTCCTCCCGGGGCGACCATGATCTTGTTTCATGGTGGAGTCTTCGCAACAGTATTTTTACTCACTACCGTATTGAGGCAATTTAGCCGGACAATTTGATGGATAGATACTTGCCTTTACCGTCTGAGCGGTTCATGTTGCGTGATTCAATCCGGCTGAATTTGTAAGCTGGCAGTATATTTAGAAAGCAACTTAGTGACAAAGAAAAGTGACGCGAGCAAGGCACCGGTGAACCAGGCGCTGGATAACGACGGCAAGATAAAAATCTTGCGCGACATGTTTCGCATCCGGCGGTTTGAGCAGACTTCCTTGAAGTTTTACAACCAGGGCCGGATGGGGGGATTTTTGCACCTGTATACCGGCCAGGAAAGTGTTGCGGTAGGAACTGTTTCGGTTCTTGGTGAAAACGACCACGTGATTACAGCCTACCGTGATCACGGTCACGCACTGGCGGTGGGCATGAGCATGAATGAGTGCATGGCCGAACTCTTCGGCAAAGAAACCGGATGCTCGAAGGGTAAAGGTGGCTCGATGCACTTTTTTGCCCCGGACAAAAACTACTGGGGTGGTCATGGCATTGTCGCCGGCCAGACACCGTTGGGTGCCGGGATTGCCTTTGCCATGAAGTATAAAGGCTTGAAGGGTTGTTGTTTGACCTTCCTTGGTGACGGTGCGGTGAACCAGGGGGTATTTCATGAAACGCTTAATCTGTCTGCATTATGGGATATCCCGGTCATTTTTATCATCGAGAATAATAAATACTCGATGGGAACCAGCCAGACCCGCTCTTCCGCATACGAAGATAATTTAGCAGCTCGTGCTGATGCCTACGCCATGGACTGGGCATCCGTAAATGGTGAGAATGTCTACGAGATTCGTGCAGCTACAGCAGAGGCGATTGAGCGGGCGCATGAGAAAAACAGACCGACCCTAATCGAGATTGCTACCTACCGTTACTACGGCCATTCGGTTGCTGATGCTAATGCCAAAAAATACCGAACTGCAGAAGAAATCGAGAAGTACCGCAACGAGCACGATCCGCTAGTAATCTGGCGTCGCATCCTGCTCGAAGAAAAAGTGCTTACAGAAGAGCAAGCAAACGAGATTGATAACGAGGCGAAGAAGGAGGCTGCCGACGCCGGTAAGTTTGCCGATGACAGCAACTATCCACCACCGGAAGCAATTTTCGATGATGTTTACTGGGAAGTAGACAATGACACCGAAGCCGGACGTACCGGAACCCATTTTTTTAGTTAGTTATGGCCCAGATAACCTACCGTAAAGCATTGAATGACGCGCTCTCGGAAGAGATCGAACGTGACGAAAATGTCTTCATTATCGGTGAAGAAGTGGCCGAGTATAATGGCGCCTACAAAGTCACCGAAGGACTGTGGAAAAAATACGGTGACAAGCGGGTGATCGATACGCCGATCAGTGAAGCTGCCTTTATTGGATTGAGCGTTGGTGCCTCGATGCTTGGCCTGCGGCCTGTCTGCGAGCTGATGTTTTGGAGTTTTGCCTATGTGGCATTCGACCAGATCGTCAACAATGCCGGCACGGTGCGTTACATGTCGGGCGGTTTGACCAACATCCCGCTGGTAATTCGTGGTCCGGCCAATGGCGGCACTAATGTCGGCGCAACGCATTCGCATACGCCGGAGAATCTGCTAGCCAACATGCCCGGCCTTAAGGTTGTCTGTCCGGCGACTGCCTATGATGCCAAAGGACTAATGAAGCAATCGATCCGCGACAACGACCCGGTCATGTTCATGGAGAACACGCTGCTTTATGGTGAAGATTGGGAAGTTCCAGAGGGTGAATATACGATACCGCTGGGAGTCGCCGACGTGAAGAGGGTCGGTGCAGATGTCAGCCTGATTGCCCATGGCCGGGCAACAATCACGGCACTCAAAGCCGCTGAAGCACTTGCTGCCGACCATGGCATCAATGCCGAGGTGCTCGACCTGCGTTCGCTGCGACCGCTGGATACGGAGGCAATTTTGAATACAGTTGTTAAAACCAACCGGGTGGTGCTGGTGGATGAAAACAAGCCATTTTGCGGTACCAGCTCACAGGTTGCGACGATGATCCAGGAACAGGTATTTGATTCCCTGGACGCGCCAGTGCAGCGGGTGTGCAGCTTGGATGCGCCGGCAATTTACAGCCCGGAGCTGGAAAAGATCCAGCTACCGACCCCGGAACGTGTGATTGATGCTGTGAAATCGATTTGCTAGCTACCTCCAATTAATTGATTATCCTTATCTAGTTATGCCGATCTACCTGGAAATGCCTAAGTTGAGTGACACCATGACCGAGGGCACGATTGTGTCATGGAAAAAGAAAGAAGGGGAAGCCGTCGAGATGGGAGATGTGGTTGCCGAAGTTGAAACCGATAAGGCGACCATGGAGATGGAAGCATTCGATGACGGCAAGCTGCATAAGATCCTGATCGGGGAGGGTGCCTCTGCAGCCGTCGGGGCGCATATTGCCGTACTGGTTGCTGATGGTGAAGATCCTCCCAGCGATGAGGAAATTGCCAAGGCGAGTGGAGGCGGGAAAGAAGCTGACGAGGCTAAGGAAGAGGATAAAGAGGCCGAGCCCAGTGAGGAGAAGCAGGAACAGCCCAAGCCGAAAGAGCAGGAAAAACCGAAACCGGAAAAATCATCAAGCAAGTCCGAGAAGCCGGCAAAATCGGCAAAAACTACCGTTTCCAACGAAGGGGTGAAAGCATCACCCCTGGCTAAAAAGCTGGCTGCTGAAGAGGGAATTGATTTGTCGCGATTCAAGGGAAGCGGTCCGGGTGGCCGTATTGTGGCTGATGATGTGCGCGATGCCATTCGTTTCGGGGCTACCGGTGGTGCAGCCGAATCGGCATATGTTCCATCAGGCGGGCCGGAGCCGGGTAATGAGGAGACCCTGCCGCTTAGTGGTATGCGTAAGGCGATTGCGCAGCGACTGGTGGAAAGTAAGACCCAACTGCCGCACTTTTACCTGACTATTGAGGTCGATGCCGAGCCATTGATGACGATGCGCAAATCGCTCAAGGAGGGTGGGGATGATTTTGGCTTTGGCAAAGTGACTGTGAACGACTTTATTTTGCGGGCGACGGCGATCGCGGCCAAGCAGGTACCGATGGTTAATGCCCGCTTCACCAACGAGGGGATCGTGCAAAGCGGGAGCGTCGAGCTAGCGGTTGCGGTGGCAATCGATGACGGCTTGATCACACCGGTCATTCGTGATGCGCAAAGCAAAGGGTTGCGAGCCATCAGTGCCGAAGTAAAGGAGTTGGCCGCTAAGGCCAGAGACCGCAAATTGTCTCCTGAAGAGTATACCGGCGGGACTATCACTGTATCAAATCTTGGTGCCTATGGCGTTGAGCATTTCTATGCCATTATTAATCCGCCGCAGGCTGCCATCGTGGCGGTTGGTACTGTGGTCAAAAAGCCTGTGGTGAACGATGCCGGTGAAATTGTTGTCGGACAGCGGATGAGTATTGGCCTGAGTGGCGATCACCGGGTGGTTGATGGTGCGGTTGGGGCCGAGTTCCTTGCGGCTTTCAAGAAGTTGATCGAGTCTCCGGCCTTGCTCCTGGCCTGAGACGGGTTAGGGAAATGACGGCGCATTTCCCTCCGGCTGATCATTGTGCCCAGCGGCCGCGAGGTGATGACAGGACCGGTAGTTCGTTGGTCATGTATTGAGTTTTACCGACGGAGCCTTTCATGGGCACACCGGTTGCCTTGCGCCACTTCTGGCTGAAGCTTTCACCGGTATGGCAACCCCAACTGACTACTTCGGCATCACGGGCAAAAATGCCACGCCGGATACGCTTTAATTCGTCTTCGTGGAGCCACTGCTTGGAAGCGCTATCGATGTAGTTGCTGTAGTCGAACATAAAGCAGGCTTTATTCGAGTGGCCGAAGTAGTCGAATGTCTGGATTTTCACCCGGCTACGTGGCTTGCCGCTATTGAGGTAATCAACGACATCTTGACCCTGATCGAAGTAGATTAAGTTGACATTATAGGCATCGCGTACCGAGCGAATGATATCGAACATTGGTTCCGGCTCCTCACGCATGCGGGAGCGATACGAGGGAGCGAAGACCATCCATGTGATACGTGCCTGGGGACCGAACTTCTCCTGGATTTCCTGGATCCGCAGTCGTGCCGCGCGGATAAAATTTAACCACCATTTGTCATGCGGCTCACTCTTATACTTTTCCCACTTCATCAAGGAAACGCCGCCGGAAATGACGAGATGTTCACGGTCAGGGCGCGCCTGCGCCTGCGACGAAAACAGCAGCAGCGCGGTGCTGACTACTGCCAATAGTAAGAGATTTCGCGGCATCGGAAATTGCATGCAGATAGCCTTGCTAAACTGGCGCTCCTGTCAACTACCTGTTGGACGATTGCCGACAGAATTTTTTGCTGTGGCGCCCTCTTCATCGAGTTCCTCATCGCTTGGTGGCAGTCGCTTAAAGTGCAGTTTACCAATGCTTTTACCATCGGTATGTGTCACGGTCGCCCGATAATTCCCGATACTGATCGACTCGCCGACTTCCGGCAGGTGGCCGAGGATGTGTACCACGTAGCCGCCAACCGTGCTGACTTCCGGGTTCGCTACGCTGAGGTCGGCAAATTCTTCAAGCTCATGTAAGCCCAGGGTACCGGCGACAACAAATTCATCATCGTTCAGGGCAATGTATTCAGGTTTATCCATGTCGAACTCGTCATGAATTTCTCCAACCAGTTCCTCGAGGACATTATCGAGTGTCACGATACCGACCGTACCGCCGTACTCATCCACCACCAGGGCCAGGTGGGCATGCCGGTTGAGGAATAGTTTTAACAATTTCTCAAGTGGCATCATTTCTGAAACCGGGATCAGCTCACGAGTGATGCGTGTCAGGTCACGGTTACCGCTTTGCACCGATGCGAGGAGGTCTTTGATATGGATAAGACCCAGTGCGCTATCCAAGTGCTTACGGCAGGCAGGGAATCGGGTATGGCGAGAATTGACTGCCTCCTCCAGGCACGCATCAAATGGTTTCTCGACATCCAGGGAAATGACCTGGCCGCGCGGCGTCATGATATCCCGGGCTACCCGGCGGCCCATATCCAACGCGTTAATCAAAATCTCACGGCCGATCGGACTAACCTCCTCAGTGGCGCCGGTCTCTGCAACAATCTGGCGTAATTCTTCTTCCGAATGGGCAATCTCGGAATCATCTGCCGGGTTCATCCGAAATACATACTTTTGCAGTAGTTCTGAAGATCTTTGCATTAACCAGACAAATGGCCTGGTCAGGAAGTGAAACAATGCCAAAGGTTTGCAAAGCAGCAGCGTGGTAGCTACTGGCTTGCGCGTAGCCAACGATTTGGGCACCAGTTCGCCAAGCACAACGTGCAGAAATATGATCGATGCGAAAGCCGTGGTCAGCGAAATACCATGCAGCAATACCGGCGAAGTAATGCCCATGCCTTGAAGTAGCGGATGCAGCATGGCAGCCAGGTAGGGCTCTCCCAGCCAGCCCAGGGCCAGGCTGCTCATCGTAATGCCAAGCTGGGTAGCAGACAGGTACATTTCCAGTTTGCCAGTCATGCGGCGTGCAAACTTAGCGAGCTTGCTGCCGTCATCGGCCAGTTCGTCAAGCTGCGATTCCCGCACCAGTACCAAAGCAAATTCCGAGGCGACGAAAAACCCATTGAGCACGACTAAGCCGAGCAACACCAGCAGGTGGAAAGCATGTGGCTCCTGGATGTCAGATGCCAGCAGTGATGATAGCTGGATTACCGGGGTGAGATGATGTAGTTCGAGTGCTTGCATTCGGGTGGCACTAGACAGGATGTTGTCTGGTCGCCAGTTTGATCGCTAATTAAAGCTTTTCATAAACGCCTTTATCACGCCGTTCAAGGACTGTAAACCCAGCCTTTTTAGCATCACTTATCGAAGTGGGTTTGAGAATTTTAGGTGAGTTGACGCTGGAAATCTTTTTACGCACTTGTTGCTTGCACAATGGGCAATGTGTTAACGGCTCACGGTCTGCAGGTCGCCTGAGCTCAAAACCATCGCCGCAAATCTTGCACGGAGAATTAACAGGTTCGTATTCGTAAATCGGCATCACTTAGCGTCCGCACTGGACAATAAATAACCGGTGCCCGCCGACGGCTACCAACTGGACTTGGTGACACCGGGAATTTGACCTGAAGAAGCAAGCTCGCGGAAAGCAATACGAGATAGTTTGAAGCGCCGGATGAAGCCGTGACGACGGCCAGACAGTTTGCAGCGGTTCACGAGACGGGTAGGGCTGGCATCACGGGGCAACTCAGCCAGTGCCTCGTAGTTGCCACTAGCCTTGAGTTCCGCCCGCAAAGCAGCGTATTTTTCTACCGTCTTGCGTTTACGCTTTTCTTTTTCTAACCATGCCTTTTTTGCCATAGGAGAGACGAATACTATCTGTAGCTCATAGTAATGCAAGAAAAAACTTAGAATAAAAAATATTTCGAGTAATTCACGTGTTGCAGGTGTAATATAATGGTCAAATTAAAATAGTACCATGAAATCTCCATTACTTATTACCATTGCGGCTGCCTGGCTATTGACTGTAGCCGGATCTTTTTACACCGGCTTACGTTTCGCTGCTGAGGAAGCTGCGCGGAGTCCCCACACGAGCAAACAGCCGAACTCGGACAGTAGCCTGAGCGCGCAAACAGCCGACAATAAGTCCAGTGCTGAGGGTGTCATGACCAGCGATGTGACGGATGCCGGTGATGGCACTATCGAGCAATCCATGCCGTCTGGTTCATTATCTACACTGGAGACGATTCTTGAGAATAGTGATTTGCTGCAGCGCAGTGCTAGCTTGGCCGATTACCTGACCGGCCTCGGTGAGGCTGAGCTAGTCGGGCTGAAGGAACGGTTTATTGCGTTATCGGAAGGCAGCTGGCGTAACATCCGCGAGGTTGAGCTATTTCTGCATGCCTGGGCCAAGTATGACCCGGAAGCCGCGTTGGCATTTGTCGGTGAAGATATTGATCGCCGTCAGGCGTTTATGCTGCGCGGCTCATTGCTAGGTAAGCTGGCGACAGACGATATTGATCGGGCGATGAGTTGGGTCAATGAGCAGGAGGGCAGGGAACGCACCTACGCGCTTGGTGCTGTTATTGGCAGTGAAGTTCGGCGTGACCCGCAATCTGCCATCAACCTGATGTCTAGTTTGCCGGAAAGCGACCTCGACAATCGTTTGGTGGGGCGGGTTGCAGAACTGGTGGCTGAGAGCGACCCGCAGATGGCCCTTAGCTGGGTGGCTACAATTAAGAATGAAGAATTGCGGGCTGAGGCGATAGAGGAGGCGGTCGAGGGCTGGGCTTCCAAAGATGCGGTTGCTGCGGGTGAATGGGTCCGTGGTAATTTGACCCAGCCTTTTGCCGGTGAAGCAGCTGAGGAAGTGGTACGGGAGATGGCGCGCAGCAGCTATACTGAAGCAGCCACCTGGGCGGCCTCACTCGGCCGCACCGATGCCGGTCGCAGTGCGGTGACAGCATTGGTTGGCAGGTGGGCTAGGGAAGACCCGGCCCAGGCAGCAGCCTGGTTGAACTCACTACCCCAGGATCAGGTATCCGACAGTGCTGTCATGAGATTTTCACGTGAGGCTTCTGAGACCGATCCGGAGACGTCAATGGAATGGGCGGCAACTATCGCGGATGATGGATTGAGACAGCGTGCTATTGTGGATATTGGTGGTTATTGGCTGCGTACGAACCCTGAACAGGCACACTCGTACTTAAGCAGCTTGAATTTGCCAGAGGAAGTGAACGCGCAAATCGAAAAAGCTTCGCAATCAAGCAGGCGGCGACCATCAGGGCGCCGCTGGTAGCCATGCGTTCACTGGTTGTTTCTATTCATGACGTGTCACCGGCTACCATCTCTGTGTGTAGCCGGATGCTGGATGACCTGGCTGCGGCTGGCATTGATCGCCTGAGTTTACTGGTAATTCCTGACCACCATTGCAGTTGCCCGATTTATGATGACCGGGGATTTCTCGACCAACTGGATAGTTGGCAGGCTGCAGGTCATGAAATCGTACTCCACGGTTACTATCATAGACGCCAGCCACGCGCTTTGGAATCCGCGCGGGATCGGGCCGTAACCAGGATTTATACCGCGGGCGAAGGGGAGTTTTATGACCTTGAATATGCGGAAGCTGCGGCCCTGCTTAACAGGGGCAGGGAGGCTCTAGCTGCAGGAGGTTTTGAGTCGCAAGGGTTCATCGCTCCTGCATGGTTGCTGGGTAACGAAGCCGAGCGGGCTGTGCGCGATGCAGGATTTCGCTACACCACACGACTGGCTAGCGTGTTGCGGTTTGCTGATGACTACTGCCATCGCAGCCAGTCGTTGGTCTACAGCGTGCGAGCCTGGTGGCGAGTGATTGTCAGCCTCGGTTGGAACGCGTTGCTGGCAGCAAGCCTGCGTAACAATAAATTGGTCCGCCTTGGCCTGCATCCACCTGACTGGCAGCAGCCGGCGGTCCGCCGGCAGGCGTTGAAATTGGCAACAGAGTTATCCTCTGCACGGGACGTGACAACTTATGCCGATTGGGTTAATGCTAGCAGTTAGAGCTTGATGCGCGCCACGCACGTTGTGGTAAGACGTTGTAGGGGTAAGATATGTCAGCTAAAGTCGATCTACAGATTCATACAAAGTATAGCGATCGCTCGGCGGAATGGATATTCCGGCGCTTAAATTTCCCTGCCAGTTGTTCGGAGCCGGTAGATATCTACAAAGCGTTGAAGAAGAACGGCATGAAATTTGTCACCTTCACCGACAATAACCGTATTGATGGTTGCCTGGAACTGGCCGACCGCCAGGATGTTTTCATCAGCGAGAAGGCGACCGCCCATTTTCCTGAAGACGATTGCAAGGTACAGGTACTGATTTGGGGGATTTCCGAAGCGCAGCATCAGCAAATCCTGGAAGTGCGGCATAACATTTATGAGTTGCAGCAATACCTGGCAGCGGAAAGCCTTGCTCACTCGGTGGCGCATCCGCTGTATAGCGTGAACCAGCAGCTGACGCTGCACCACGTCGAAAAGCTGATTTTGCTGTTCCGCCACTTTGAAGTGATCAACGGGTTGCGTGATGCCATGCTCAGCCAGACTGCCGAGTACGTTTTATCGCGACTCAGCGAGCACGATATATCACGGCTGGCTGACAAGCACGGTATAGAGCCAACCCATGAGGAGCCGTGGCGGAAAGTATTTACCGCAGGTTCTGATGATCACGGCGGGATTTTCCCTGCCGCGGCATACACTGA
>CAYUDZ010000009.1:30293-37720 GCA_964443575.1 uncultured Chthoniobacteraceae bacterium
AAGTGGAGCGTGTCAGTACGGTGGATGATTATCTGGCCAAGGTGCGCGCCGGCAACTGCCGACCGGGCGGCACCTCCGGTGGGCCACTGACGGTCTCGCATAGCCTGTACAATATACTTTTTCAATTTGCTAAGACCAAGTTTTCCAAGTCGCAGGGGCCAACGCTGCAGTTGCTTGAGCGAGCATTTTCCAGGTTCATGGAAGGTGAGAATCCTACGGAATTTTCATGGAATGAAAAAATTGAGTTTGTTGCCCAGGGAATCCTTAGCGGAAAGATTTTTGACTTAGCCAAGCCGGGAAATGCTTCGCTGTGGAAAGAACTCTCGTCATACGTTGATGATTCCGATTTCAAGTCGTTGGTGGCACGCAATACCAAGGGAGTGGAAGAGCCGGAGCGTCGAGCGTTTATCATGGCTAACATGCTGGCCAATCAGCTGGCCTATCGTTTTTTTGATAAAACCATCCACGAGATATCATCGGGAGGACTCATCGAGGCAGTACAGGCGGCAAGCGCCATGGTGCCGGTGCTGATGATGCTTAGTCCTTACATTTACGCATACCAGAGCCAATCAACTGACCGTCGCCGATTGGCTGCACTGAGCAATGATATAGTCGGCAAGGTACCGGACTTCCTGCGTAATGACCGCAGGGTTTGGTTTACCGATACGCTGGATGATGTCAACGGTGTCGCCACCACGATCCGGCGGATGTCACAAGCAGCACTGGACGCCGGTAAGGACCTGACCGTAGTGACGTGCTCAGCCAATCCGCAACAGGGTGAAATGCAACTGAAAAACTTTGAACCGATCGGCGAGTTTGAGCTGCCCGAGTACGAGCTGCAAAAGTTGAGCTTTCCACCGGTACTGGAGATTGTTGATTATTTGCAGCGCGAACGATTTACCGAGGTTGTGATTTCGACGCCCGGGCCGACCGGGTTGGCGGCATTATTGGGGGCCAAGATGTTGGGGCTACCGACGACCAGTATCTACCACACCGATTTTCCGCAATATGTGCGCATCCTTACCGATGACTCGTTTCTCGAAACACTGACTTGGAATTTCATGGAGTGGTTTTATGGTCTGTGCGATACCGTTTATGTGAATTCGCAGCATTACCTCGATTGCCTGGCGGAGCGCGGTATCGAGCGGCAGCGGATCAAGATACTACCGCGTGGACTTGATCTCGGGTTGTTTTCACCGGAGCGGCGAGAGCGCGATTTTTGGGTCAGCCGAGGTATGAAAAATGACGAATTGGGGATAGTTTTTGTCGGCCGGGTGTCGAGGGAAAAGGATCTGGATATCCTTGCCAAGGCATATCAGAAACTCCGTAAGGCACAGCTGCCTTGCCGGTTGCTGATCGTAGGTGATGGTCCCTATCGCGAGGAACTGCAGCAAGAACTCGAAGATGCTATATTTACCGGATACCTGAGCGGCGAGGATTTGGCTACCGCTTACGCGTCAGCGCATATTTTTGCTTTCCCCAGTACCACGGATACTTTTGGCAATGTGGTTCTGGAGGCTCAAGCATCCGGTCTGGCTTGCGTCGTCTCTGATGAGGGGGGGCCGCGGGAGTTAGTTGATGAGGGCGTGAACGGCCTGATCACCAAAGCTAAAAATGTTGGGGATTTTACCAGGGCATTGCAAAAACTTGTCGAGGATCCAGCATTGCTCAAGAAACTGCGCTCCAATGCCTACTCGGCGGTCAAGGATCGCAATTGGCGTAACGCATTCCTCAAATTCTGGGACGAAGCAGAAGGTGTACTGCCATTACGGCGGTAGCTACATGCATTTACAATGTAAATTTCGCTTTGTGTTTTTTGTGTTCAGGCACATATTGCAATGATGCGACCAGTAGTTATTAGCAATACAGCGGTGCGATATGAATGATTTCAGATTAGCAGCGTGGGCCAGCCTTGATCTGGAGCAGATCGAACAAGCGATCTGGGATTTACTGCAGGAGGGTGCGAGCAATGCGGATTCGCCATATCACACGCCGACTATTGGCACAGCAGTGAATTTAAATAATAGTGCCAATGTCCTGCCGTCATTGCGCACGGTAATCTTGCGCAGAGTTGACCCGGAAGGGCGGACTATTTCCTTTTACACCGATGCGCGCACCCCAAAAAATAGAGAAATTGAAGCGAACTCGCGAGTTGCCTGGCACTTTTATGATTCTCAGGAAAAGGTACAATTAAGGGTCGATGCAAAAGCCCTGATTCACTATGCTGGACGTGGAGACCTATTGGCCATGCGATACTGGGAAGCTACCAATTTACATGCGCGTCGGTCCTACTGCCAGAGCTACAAATTAGGCCATGAAGCTGTCAACGATGAACACAGCCTGGATTTGGGCAACCAGGACGATTTGACTGCCGAGGAGTTCGAGGCCGGGCGTAAGAACTTTGCCGTGGTCGAGGCGCAAGTTATTGCATTCGACTGGCTGTACTTACGGGATCAGGGGAACAAGCAAGCCTTTATTCGCTGGAAAAAGAATAGCAACTCGGTTACCGGCTGGCTGGTACCATGAGTTACCTGTATTTTCACCTGGTCTTCATACTGCCGGTGATCGGGGTCCTGTTGTTGTTGTTGCGCAGCAAAGACATGACGGCTTTAAAAGGCCGATGGCAGGGTGTCTTTATTTTGTGTGGCATCGCATTTTTCTACACTGTGCCTTGGGATAACTACCTGGTGGCTTCGAACATTTGGTCGTATGGCGAAGGTAGAGTTATCGAAGCACTGTTAATCGGCTACGTTCCAATCGAGGAGTATGCCTTCTTCATTTTGCAGCCGATCATGACCGGTTGCTTCCTTCAATGGTACTTTGCCAGGGAGCACCATCTGATAGCGAAGTTGCATGAACCCCTGCGCAGGGGCTGGCCGGCTGTAGCAGGTGCCGGTTTCTTTTTGCTGCTGACATCAGGTGGATGGATCGCGCTGCTGATGCTAGATCAGTCGTTTCGCTATCTAGGGCTGATAACTGTCTGGGCATGTCCTGTGCTCGCCTTTCAGTGGGGTTATGGTGGAGGAACACTGCTGAAATTTCGGAGTGTCCTGGTGCCTGCGATTATCGTTCCCAGCGTCTATCTGTGGATCGTCGATATGATTGCGATCGAGTGGCAAATCTGGCTGATCCATGAGCCAACCAGCACCGGCTGGAAATTGTTCTCACTGCCATTTGAGGAAGCCTACTTTTTTCTGGTGACCAACCTGCTGGTGACGCATGGATTGCTGTTGTACTACCAGTTGGTGGCCTCACTCAGGCATAGACGACTGACCAGAACCCAAGGGGCAAGCGGGTAAAGTATGTGGGAGTTATTAGTGGCAGCACCATTTCTTGCCAGCATGGCGGTACTTGGTTTGCCGCATGGGGCAATCGATCATTGGGTATATTTCAGGGCTTACAAGAAACCGATGAATGCTGCCGGGTTGGCTGCATTTATCGCTTTCTATCTAATTATCGCAGTTGTTTTTTACTTGTTTTGGTACATTTTGCCGGCGGTCGCGGCGTTGGGGTTTCTGTTATTGACGGCCTATCACTGGGGAGAAGGGGATTGGACGTACGAAATGGTTCGGGGTGACAGGTTAGGCTGGCAGTTTGGATTATACCGGGGGCTGCTGCCAATGGCGGTTCCACTAATTCTCTATCCAAGTCAATACGTAGATGTTCTGGATGCAGCGGCCAGCGCGACGCAAAGCGGATATTACCTGTTTGGATTTGGCTGGATGGAAAGTGGTGTATTTCGCCTGAGTGTGTTGGCTTTGGTTCTCTTTGCGTTCATTATGCAGTACGTTCAGGTGCGTGGTAGATCCAGGTTGGTAGTTGAAAGCTGCCTGCTTTTTCTGTGGTTTTTGCTATTACCCCCGCTATTCAGCATAGGAATATATTTTATCTTATGGCATTCACTGCGGCATATACGTGTAGCGGCGCGCATCATTGGGCCACCCATGGCCGGTCAGCAGGCGACGGTTTGCTGGCTGCAATTTTTTAAACTGGCAGCACCATTTACTGTTCCGGCATTGATTGCAATTGCGGTGGTCGTGAGCATTTCCTTAGAAAAAACCGATGATTGGTTAACCTGGATTGCAGGCTACCTGGTTATCCTCTGGTGCCTTACCTGGCCCCATGCCATTTTGGTCAACCTATCCGTCAAGCAGCATTTATTTGCATCTTCAAATAGTTCATAGGTCGTTAACTTAAATGAAACAACACTTATATTACTATGCCTGAACTAACCCTCGGACAGTATACTACTGTTTATAACATGATGTCGTTGGCGATTGCTTGCATGTTTGCATCTTTCGTCTTCTTCGTATTAGCGCGCAACAACGTAGCAGCAAAGTACAGGGGCTCGATTGTAGCTTCTGCATTAGTCGTATTTATTGCCGGCTATCACTACTTCCGTATTTTCGGAAGCTGGGAAGCAGCATTTATGCTGAATGACGCCGGCACTGCCTACATTTCCTCTGGTAAGCCATTTAATGATGCTTACCGGTACGTCGACTGGCTGCTGACCGTACCATTACTAATGGTCGAGTTGGTCATTGTGATGGGCTTTGCAAAAGCCAAGACCAAATCACTCATTGCTAAGCTCGGTATTGCTGCATTCCTGATGATTGCACTTGGTTATCCAGGTGAAATCGACAGGGAAAGCACCAGCTTGTTCTCTAACCGCGGTCTGTGGGGCCTCCTGAGTACCCTGCCGTTTATTTACATTCTAGTTGTGGTACTGAAAAACCTGAAAGTAGCTATGGGTAACACTAGCAAAGAAGTAGGAGTACTACTTCGCAACGCCGGATTACTTACCCTGTTCACTTGGGGCTTTTACCCGATTGCCTACATGGCACCGTTCTTCGGTATCTCCGGCGGCAACGCGGAAGTCACCTTGCAAGTCGGATATAGCTTGGCAGACATCCTCGCGAAATGCGGTTATGGCTTGTTAATTTATAACATTGCCAAACTGCGGACCCAGGAAGAGGGCCTGCTGACAGGTGAAGCTGAAAGTGCCAAAGCACCGGCGACACAAACCGCGTAATCATTAATTAGAAAACCGTTTCAGAAAGGGCGTCGCGCGAGCGGCGCCCTTTTTTATTTTGTCAGATTGAGCAGGGTATTTACCTGGAAGCTGAGTGAAAACAATATCAGCAGAACCACTCCCACTACAGCCGCAGAAAGTCCGACCAGCAGGAAAATAACAAATATCCAATCGCCTTTGGTTGAGCGCCGTCGGCCGTCAGCAACAGACTTGAGGATAGCATAATTGCGTTTATTGGATTTAAACCAGACCGAAAAAGCATCACCGACAAATGGCAGTGCGCCGACCACCGTATTAATCAGGATATTCAGGGCCATGCGAGCTAAGGCGATCTTCGGCGCTCCCTGGCTGGCAGCCTGGATAATCACGCTCATCGAGACAAACGCCGTACCGGAATCACCCAACCCCGGCAACAACCCAAGTAGCGGGTCCAGGCCGAACTTAAAATTCGTTCCAGGCACCCTGATTAGCTCATCCATAATCTTGGCGATCCAGCGCGAGAGCTGCGAATCCTGCTCACCCGATTCAGGTGGCAGCACGTCAAAATCGATGGTCTCCGGATTTTTTTGGTCCTTCCGATTAGGCATCATCATATCATCCCATGACTGAGCCCGGAAGCAAGCTGGGATCAATACTCAACCCGATACAGAAAACACAGCCCGGCAATTGGCTGAAGCGTAGGAAGTCGCCTGGCCTCCAGCTGATACCGCGATCAGTTATCACGGGCCTGGCTGATTGTAAAATTATTCTGTTGCATCAACCGCTATTGAGGACTTTAATTAATCAAGTGTCCCGTTCGTCTAGTCGGTTAGGACACAGCCCTCTCAAGGCTGCGGCACGGGTTCGAGTCCCGTACGGGATGCTTGATTTTCTAGTTTGGCAATCACCGTGCGAGCGATATTGAAGCCGACTTGTCATATACAATGGATTCGAGTAGTTTTTTGTTAAGGTGAAGCAGTATCGTCCCAACGTCGAACGTCAGAAATGGCTGTACTCCATGCAACAGTCACGGGCCTGGGTGCGTCGCCGCCAAGGCAAGCAAACTGAGAATACCCGTATTACCAGTGGGTTAAAGCCAATCCCTGATAATTCCGAGCCATGGTTGCAAGGAGAAGTACGCTCACTGGCTGATGCACTCTGGATCTCAGACCGAATCAAGGAAGACATGGAACGATGGAGAGTCAGGCCACTGCAGCATACCTGACTTCTCTGTTGGAGCAGGGGTACCGTGTGATCACGCTGGGTGGTGCTGCGGTGATTGCCCATGGCTTTGCACGTAACACACTAGATGCCGACATTTGGTTAGATCCCTTAGATTCACCGGCGACCTGGGCTGCGAGGCTTACAAATGTGCTCAACAACTCCGGCGTGGCTAGCGTCCAGCCAATCACACTCGGGTCATTGCAACCGATCGCTGAAAGTGACCTGGCCACGGTCGTGCGCGCAGATGGAGTGATACGAATTGCCGGATTAGATCGGCCCCTCGACATCTTTCGCATTCCGAATGAGCTGGAAGCCAGTGAGTTTGAATCCGTCTGGCAGCGTGCTACTCCACTGGAGGATGGCACTCGCCTGCCGGATACCATCGACCTGCTGGTCACCAAGCAGGCTACCGGACGTGACAGAGACTTGCAGGACATAGCATTTCTGGAAGCTAAGGCGGAACGGGAATACCTTGAGAAGCTACCCGGTGCAAGCGAATCCGAAGTCAAGGCTATGCTCGACCGATTCTTAACCCCGCGTGTCGCAGAAGCTGCGCTGGCACACCAGGCCGCATCAGTGCGCGAACTTGGTTTGCTCTTCCTGCGCGAGATGGCAGAGGATGGCAACCCGTTTGCAGTGGAAATGCTGCGCAAAGCAGACAAGACGCGCTAGTGCTGACAGTACTTTTATGTGTTTAAAACTCTATGCTATGTGATTTTCAAGTTTGGAGGGGAGTGACTGTCAGGGAATCGCATTTTTGTCTCATGGCTCTAGACTGCTTTTTGTGCCCGGGGTGGGTGGGGTGTGAAACAATTATCTTCATCCGTATGACTTCCTGAGCATGACAAATGCATGACGCAACAGCATTGCAATGACCTCTGCCATTAGCCCACTGGCTCAACATCGCACTGGCGAGCTAAAGTCAGCCGACCACGACGTTGCCGCACAGGATTTCGGCTATCTTTATGATGGCATCGGCAATCGTCTGCGATCAGTCAGCGGAATTACAAATCCAAACGATTCGTCCGCTACGGTCTATGATCCCGACCTCCTCAATCAATATGACAAGGTTGCAGGAATTTCTTTCTCCTACGACGAGGACGGCAACCTTACAGAGGATGGGAATCTCAAATTCACCTGGAACGGGGAAAATCGCCTCATCGAGGTTCGTGACAGTAGCGATGTCCTCCTT
>CAYUDZ010000010.1:0-36759 GCA_964443575.1 uncultured Chthoniobacteraceae bacterium
GCCTATTCAGAGACGTTTATCCAAGCCGGAATTGAGCGTTTGCCTGATATCAAAGCTGTGTATTTCGGTGGATGGCAACCGCATTCACGCATTGGACGGGGCAGGTTCTACCCACCGTCAGACATTCATCTACGGATAAGGAACCTTTTTATGCGTTTAGCTAAAGAGCCTCCTAGTGCTGCCTATAACAGGATTTTTGCCCGGGTACTGAAAGCTGATCAAATCGATGTAGTCCTGGCACATTATGCTCTAACAGGAGTGGAAATAATGGCTGCTTGCAAAAAAGCAGGAGTCCAGATGGTTGTTCACTGTCATGGAATGGATGCACATCAGCAAAAAACCCTTAAACAGTATGGCAGTAAGTATCCAATACTTGGCAAACGTGCCACTGCGGTAATCGCAGTTTCCGAAAAGATGCGTTCGTCACTTGTCCAACTTGGCGTCCCTGAAGGTAAAATCAAAATCTGTCATTACGGTGTTGATTGCAGCGCATTCAGGCTTACGGACGCCACTGCCAATCCTCCGGTTTTTCTCAGTGTTGGTCGTTTTGTCGATAAAAAAGCACCCTACATGACCCTCTTGGCATTTCGAAAGGTTTATGAGCAAGCTTCAGACGCCAGATTAGTAATGATTGGTGACGGATTACTGTATGAAACTTGTAATAATCTTGCAGTTGCTTTTGGAATCGAAGGTGCAGTCGAATTTACTGGCCCTTTACCGCATGATAAGGTTGCCAACAGGATGCGTGCATCCAGAGCTTATGTACAGCATTCAATCGAACCCATATATGGCCCATCTGCCGGTGACTCTGAAGGAACCCCGGTGGCGATACTTGAGGCGAGTGCTTCCGGACTGCCGGTAATTTCTACGAAACATGCAGGTATTAATGAAGCAGTTATTGATGGCAAGACCGGCTTCTTGGTTGCTGAGCGGGATGTTGATGCTATGGCAGAAAAAATGCTGCACATAATTAACAATCCCCAGCAGGCGCGCAGCATGGGAGAGGCAGGCCGGCGTCATATCGAACAAAACTACTCGATGGAGAAATATATTTCCTCATTACAAAAAATACTCGAGCAAGCAATGCTGCCACCCGATACCTGAGTCCGATAATCCAAGCAGCCTCGCACAGTTATGATAAATAGATTTAAGCAGCATCTGCGCTCGTTCAAAAAACTTTTAAAGTACGGCGGATTTAAACGAAAGTGTCCCATATGTAACAGTGGTGCGAAAAAGTTCCTCTGCTTTGGTATAGTGCCAAGGGAAGATGCCATGTGCCCTTTTTGCGGAGCACTTGAAAGGCACCGGCTATTTTGGCTCTATATCCTAAGGAGAACATCATTTCACTCTGCTCCCCCTCAGCGTGCCTTGCATATCGCTCCCGAAGCTGTCATTGAAAAGAAGCTGAGACCACTCATAGGAGCCGGCTATTTAACTGCAGATCTGTACGGTGAAAATGTAGATATCAAGATGGATATTACGGATATCCAGTTCCCTGATAATTCTTTTGACTTTATTTATTGCAGTCATGTTCTCGAGCATGTTCCCGATGACAGGCAAGCCATGCGCGAAATTCACAGAGTATTGAGCGAGGGTGGCACCGCTGTGTTATTAGTGCCCGTTACAGTTGATAAAACAATAGAAGACCCATCGATCACGGATCCTGATGAGCGCCTTCGACTCTTCGGTCAAAAGGATCATGTACGGCGGTACGGAGCTGACTTTGCGCTCCGGCTCAGGGAAGAAGGATTTGTGGTCGATGTAGTTAGCTGTGGAGATTTTTTAAGCTTCAAAGAGATCGAAAAAATGGGAATTACAGCAGCTGCTGGGGAGCTATACATTTGCAAAAAATAGCTCGATTGAGACTGAATAGTGAAAACTGAAAGTTGTACTTAGTCATGAAATCAGTTCGATCAACACCAGCCGTTCTTTTTCTGGTCTTCAACCGCCCGGATACAGCGGCACGGGTATTCGAGAAAATCCGTGAAGCGCAGCCAAAGCAACTTTTTGTAGCAGCCGATGGCCCGCGTGCCGACCGTGATGGCGAAGAAGAACTATGTGCTCAAACCCGTAAGATAATTGCAGACATCGACTGGGACTGTGATCTTAAAACTCTCTATCGCAACAGAAACCTTGGCTGTCGTGAAGCCGTGAGTAGTGCCATCACCTGGTTCTTTAAACATGTCGAAGAAGGTATTATCCTCGAAGATGATTGCTTGCCGGAAGCCACTTTCTTTCCATTCTGTGCCGAGCTGCTAGAACGTTATCGCCATGATGAGCGAGTAATGTCTATCAGTGGCGACTCTTATGGTAGCATAGAGTTGTATTCGAGCAATTCTTACAGCTTTACAAAATATACGCTTTTTTGGGGCTGGGCCACCTGGCGCAGGGCCTGGAAGTTGTACGACCCTGATCTGACTTACTTAGAAAAGTACTTTGAGAGTGGTTGGTTTGATTCTTTTTTTGGTTCTGAAGAGGTAGCGAACTACTGGCGAAAGGAGTTGTATAAAGCATTGGATGGAAATTTAGATACCTGGGGATATAGGTGGTTATATTCTGTGTTTAACCAAGGGGCTAGCAGCATCATGGCTGCCACAAATCTTATTAGCAATATTGGCTGCGATTCCCGTGCATCCCACACTAAAAGTTCAGCTTGGGACATCGCAGAGCGACCGACCAACCCCATGCAATTCCCATTGAAGCACCCATTCAGCCCTGCGCCCAATCCTCTACTGAATGAGGCCCTCGAGTCTGAACGCTACAAAATTTCAATTCAACCAAGGTATTTGTCGAAGTTTTTCAGCAGATTTGATCACCATGTGGATGAGGCAATTTGGCGTTACCAATTAGCTAAAGATAAACTAAGGAGAAGCTTAAAAAAATAATTCCTTATTTCCTGTGTGCTCTAGATTTACCGACTTTCTGTTTAGTGGTGCGGTATTTAACTTGATCTGCCCCTCAAAACTGAACAGTTTGCCGAGCGAGTTTCTGGTGCAACCGAGGAGATGAGATGAAGAGGAAGCTAAACTCGAGGCAATTCGTAACCGGGGCGGCGCTGGCGGTCCTGCATGGCGGCAGCTTCGCGGTCGCCGACGATTTGTTCGGCTTGCGGGTCCCATTTGAGTGGTCGTCCGAGGCGTTCGGCGATAGCTGCCAGGTGGCAGATGGTGGCGGTGCGGTGGCCGACGGTTGCCGGGCAGATCGTTGGCTCGCGTGACTCAACGCAATCGAGGAAATTATCGCGGTGGTTACTTGAATTATAGACAATTTCTTCCGACGGCTGGAACCGGTAGCGCTCATATTTATCCGGGATCACATTCAGCTTATTACCACGGCTGACCCCGAGCATTCCTTTGGTGCCAAAAAACCAGATCATGTGGTTGACCTGTTTTTCCTGACCGGGGTTTTTCTTGTCCGGTTTTGTCATGATTTGGTCGCCGCTGGGTTGGCGGTCGCGATAGACGGTAATGCCATCGGCGTAGCGGTAATGGTGGTGCTGTGCACCCTCATAACCTTTCGGGATAAATTCTACCGGTCCGGTATCATCGCGATCCAACGCCCACTGGACGATATCGAAGTGGTGAGCGCCCCAGTCGCCAAACTTGCGGCCACCGTAATCCCAGTAGCAACGCCAACCGCCTCGGTAATTTCCCTGCACCCGGTGATCGGAATATTCATAAAAAGGCGTAGGACCGAGCCAGCGGTCATAATCAAAACCTTCGGGAACAGGTTTTATGTCTTCATTCTCAGGTGGCTGAGGAAATGCCCCCAACTCGCAGTAGACTTCCTTGACGTCACCGATCCAGCCATTGCGGATGATATTGGCAGCATTGCGAAAGCCAAAGGACGAACGCTGCTGGGAACCGACCTGCAGGATTCGATCATATTTCTGCTGTGCTTTGACCATCGCCTTACCCTCCTCGATTGTCAGGGTCATCGGCTTCTCGACATAAACATCCTTTCCGGCCTTCATGGCGGCGATCGCAATGGCTGCGTGCCAATGGTCTGGGGTACCGATCACTATCACATCGATGTCCTTATTTTCCACGATCTCTTCAAAACGCCCTGTCCCGATACAATCCGCATCGGCTTTCTCCTTGATCGCTTTCAACCCCTCTTGCACACGCCCTTCCCGGACATCACACAGGGCGATCGGCTGGACCTTCTTATGGGTTGAGAAACTGCCGACATGACCACGCATGATTAAGCCATAACCAACAAAGCCCACCCCAATTCGGGAGTTGGCCCCTGCCTTTTTGTCGTTGCCGAGGACTGAGGAAGGCAGGATCAGCGGGGCACCGGCCATGGCGCCAGCTGCAAGTCCGGTAGTCTTGATGAAATGACGTCGGGAGGTGCTTTTCTTAAACATATGCGCTCATGAGCTTGCCAGTATTCAGGTAAATCGCAAGTAATATCGTTTCCGTAGAGGTTTGAGTAAGTATCCTTTTCATAATCGTGATCATAATCGTACTCGTAATCGTGAATATGCATATGGTTACGATCAGGATTACGATTACGAATCCTCATTTGCGCAAAACTGTTTAGAATTGGTATTAGTCATTATATGAAAGTGCACAATGATGGCTTAGTGTAAAGACGCTCAAAGGTGCGATTAACAGCACACTTTGGACTTCAATTATCAACAATCTATGGTACGGTACGGATTGAATTCATCGCGACGATCCTTTTGTAAAAGCTGGTTTGATGGGAGTAGCTGCCGCCTCATTGCCGGCATCAAATACGCTGGCAAAAAAACAAGCACCGGCAGCAGCAGCCCAGGTGGACCGCAGGAAATTCGGCAAAATCGGCACCGAAGTATCGATCCTGGGACTTGGACTGGGCAGTTCCTTTTTCAAGCCGTACGGGAATAACCACGAGGAGGCGCACAAGCTGTTGGAAGTCGCATTGGCGCATGGAATCAACACTGGGATACCAGCCGCAGCTACGCAAACAGTGAGCAGATGATTGCCCCGATCGTCGAGAAGAACCCGGATAAGATCTATCTGGTCAGCAAAGCCCAGCAGCGCACTTACGACGGATTTATGCGGCAACTCGAGGAGAGCCTGCAACGACTGCGCGTCGATAAGATCGATCTGTATCACATTCATAACCTACGGCCACAGAACGACCCCAACCTGGACATCACTGAAAAAGGAGCTTATAAGGCCGCGCTTAAGGCCAAAGAGCAGGGACTGATTGGCGCATTTGGGGTGACCGGCCATTCAGGTGCCCAGATACTGATCGATGCGGTGAAACGCTTCGATCCGAATGCGTTGCTGACAATATTCCCAGCCAACCGCCCGGATAACGGACGCTATGAAGATGAGCTACTACCACTCGCCCGCGAACGCAACATGGGCATCGTGGGGATGAAAACTGTCAAACAAGCGCACAATTCCGACCTCAAGGGCTCTGATTTGATCCGTTACGCGCTCAGCCTGGACGGCGTCGCCAGCACCATTGTGGGTCTGGATACTCTCGGCTACTAACAGGAAAATGTCGCCATGGCCTCCAATTTCACTCCCCTTAACAAGCACGAGCAACTCGCTATGGCAAAGGATGTGCAACAGTCGCTTACCGGCCTGACCGCGCCTTGGGATGTACCGGGTTACGAAGACGGTCAGTTAGTCTAAGTTACTAAAAAAACAGTAGCGGCGAACTACCATCAGCAGAGCACTCGAATGCTGTCATAGCACCATGGCAAAAAAAACTCCGTGAGCGATTCCGCCCACGGAGTTTTCAGTCTTGTCAGATTAGTTAAGCCTGAATCTCGATTTTGCGAGGCTTGAGAGCTTCAGTTTTGTGCAACTCAACACGCAGGATGCCATTGTCAATCCTGGCACTGACACCCTCTACATCAACCAGGCCTTCGAGGTTGAAGGTGCGGCGGTAGTTGGCATCGCTGGACTCACGATATAGCGTGCGTCCGTTGCTATTGGCGCGTTGGCGGCGACCGATGATGATCAATTGATCATTCTCGATACCTACCTCAACTCCTTCTTTGCCTACCCCCGGCATTTCCGCGGTCAGCACAAAAGCATGTGCTGTCTCTACAATCCGGGTACGAGGCGCGATGAAATGCTCACGCTCCTGTTGCTCTGCTGTCGACACAGCTCCATTTTCTGGTTTTTGTACTTCTGTATCTGTCATTGTTTGTTCCTCCTAATGTTATCTAGCTGCCTGGCAGCAAATGGCTGCCAGACCAACTGTTAATTCTCGACGTTCACCGTGATCTTTTTCGGCTTAGCCTCAGCTGCCAGTGGCAGAGTTACCTTCAGCTCACCATCACGGTAAACCGCATTCACTGCATTACCGTCGACATCGACCGGTAGCTGGATCAAGCGTTTGAATTGACCATGAAAGCGCTCGTTACGGAAAGTACGAGCCTCATCATGCTCTTTTTCGAGCTTGCGTTCACCGGAGATGATTAAAGCGCCATCTTCAAGTGTCAGCTCGATTTCCTCACGCTTCATTCCCGGCAACTCGGCAGTGACATGCACCGCTTCATCAGTCTGTTCAACATCAACCGCCGGGTTCCAGTCGCCTGACCAGACTCCCAAATCGGCTTTGCCGCCAAAGGTCGAGTCGAACAGCTCGTTGAACGTGTTGCCTAGCCGCGAAAGTCGGCCGTAGCCGCTCCACGGATCATTCTCTAATGTATTGTAACGTATTAATTGCATTGTTTATTCTTCCTATTGTTGTTATTTACGAAAATACTAAAGCTTAAGCCGTACCGGATATTTTTAGTATTGCATAACTTTCTTAACACACTTATAATCAATTATTAAAAGATTACGAATAATTTTCTATCAGATTGAATATGAGCCATAAAGGCTCAACAGCGATTGTCATGACTTTTAATAAAGTGCCAAAATGGCACTTTTATATCCCATCCAGAATTTTTGCATACTGCTCTAGCACACCGGCATACATGGCAATGATTTGCCAGCCGGCATAAATCAACGCCGTGAGGTAGATGATCTGACCCAGCCAGAAAACTGCTGTTTTGCGCTTTTTTTCTGTCTTTATCCGCAACGTGGACGCCCATTGCTGGAGATTCCTGGCGGTGTTTCCAGTCTTTGCAGCTAATTCGTTTTGGCTCAGCAAAGCTTCAGGGAAGAATGCAGAGTCAGCGATAATTTGTTCTGCGGTTGATCCTGAACTCAGTAATTTACCGGACTTCCCAGCTACCTTAGTCAGTCGCGCACTGCGCGAGGACGTACCGGCGGCGATAAAGGCATCAAAGAGATTGACACCGGCATCCATTTGCAAACCCAACACTTGAAGAAATCTTGCTTGGCTGCCTGATTTGTGAATTCCACCAGCGAATGGCACAAGGAGTAGGATAGTTTCGCAAAACCTGCTGGTAGCTGCTGCCTGCCATAACAGAGTACCCAAGATAGTGAGTAATGTAACAACACAATATGCTATGCCAAGGGTTGCTATCAACTGAAGCGCCACTTCGCTTGGGCTGGCTCCGCTGACTAACGCCGGTAAAGCCGGCAGGAGGACAGCCAGGTGAAAAATAACCGCCGGATATATTAATCTGGCGATAATCGCATTGCGGGATTCTGCTGATAATTTGGCGGCCTCAGCCAGTTTTTGAAACGTGTCCTCAAGGGTGCCACTGCGTTCACCAGCGGAAATCAATGCGATATCGGCAGCAGCTAAACCACTGCCTCGGAATGCTTCGCCAATGCTAGTCCCGCTCATGAGTTTTTTTTCGACATGGGCTAGAAAGTTGCGGGTCGATGGACGCCGTAAGCTGGCCCTGATGGCCGCAACTGCTTCGGGCATCGAATGACCGCCGGCAAGGAATGACGCCAGTTCTTCAAAAACTACCGCACGTTGGCTGAGGGCGGGCAATGACATCAAAGACAATGTAGCAAAATTTCCTCCGATTGCCGTCAGTATTTACTATCTATTTGTTACACAAGTTGATAGGCTAATAAACGTGATTAAGCATGAGCTGGAATCAGCAATGCGCCAAGCACTGCAGCTTGCGGAGCGCGGCGCTGGCTGGGCCTCGCCAAATCCGACAGTCGGCGCGGTCGTTCTGGATTCTCATGGCAAGAAGATCGGGGAAGGCTGGCATGAACGAGTCGGCGGGCCGCACGCGGAAGTCATGGCTATCCAATCCGTGCGCAATTCGCGTCAGCTGCGTAAGTCGACGCTGGTAGTTACCCTCGAGCCATGCTCTACCTATGGCCGTACCCCACCATGTATTGATGCCATTATTGCAAATGGCATAAAGAAAGTTGTGATTGGTTGCCTTGACCCCAATCCAGCCCATGCCGGACGGGCCCTGAAAATCCTCAAAGGATCAGGAATAGATGTAAAATCCGGGATCCTTGAAGAATCCTGCCGGCGACAGATACGTAGTTTCGGCAAATGGGTCACCACCGGCAGGCCATGGGTTACAGCCAAGATGGCGGTGAGCCTCGATGGTCGACTGACCCGCCCGCCAGGTGAATCGCAATGGCTCACTTCTTCTTCGGCTCGCGCCGATGTACAGGAACTGCGCTCCCGGGTGGATGCAATTTTGGTTGGTGCAGGGACCGTACGCGCTGATGACCCACAATTATCAGTCCGCTTACCCAAGGATCATCCGCGCAGCGGACGCCAGCCGCTACGCGTAGTGCTTGCCGACAAGCTCCCGTTGCCGTCAAAAGCACGCTTGTTTAGTAAATCGCTGCGCCAACGCACCATCATCTACCGCAGCCAGCCTCTAACCGACGTACTCGACTTGCTTGGCCGGCGCCAGGTAACTAGCTTGTTGGTTGAAGGAGGATCTGCGGTCTTCGGCTCTTTGTTTTCACTCGGCCTGGTTGATGAAGTAGTGGCCTATGTAGCGCCGATGGTTTGTGGTACGGCAGGCCGACCGGTTGTTGATCTGCGACTACCGGGTGGTAGCATGCAACTTAGTGATTGCGAGTGGCAAACATTCGGCCCTGATGTCCGGTTACGTGCCTGCGTCAGTACTTGAGGAATTGCCCGTTCAAGGTTATTGGTAATTTGTGAAAAGTTTTTGTTTCAGTAGCAGCATGGTGCTGCTTATCTCGATTAGTTTAGTTGCGCATGCGTCGGGGCAATCGCACAGTGCCGGTCAGAAGAAACTGGCATTACCAGATGCACTGAGGCTGGCCTTGGCCAACAATTATCGTGTCGAATCAAGTCAACTTGGCGAAGACATCAGCCAGGGGCGCCTCAGATCTGAGCAGGGGACTTTTGACCCGGAGGTCAGTGTCGACTACCTGCGCAGTGAAGATGGCAGTAGCCAGCAGCTTGATCCGCGTATTGGACAGGGAACCAGCAATGAACTATTTCTGCAAGATCGCTACCACGGAGGTATCCAGGGCCTGTTGCCATGGGGGATGAATTACGATATTGGGCTGGATACGTTGAACCGCCGAGGCGATTTTAATAATTTTTCGCAACAATACGACACCTTTGCCGGAATTACGGTCAGCCAACCATTGCTTCGTGGATTTGGTCCCAAGGCAACCATGTCGGGGATCAGGCAGGCCCGACTTGATGTGACTCTTTCCAGCTTAACGCTGGCTGCAGAAGTGATCGATGTCGCAACAGAAACAGTCTTGGTCTTTAACGATTATTCCCTCGCGTTGGAAGAACTGCGGGTCGCCAAGAAATCAAAAGCCCTGGCCAACCAGTTGCTCGATGACAACATGAAACGCGCGGAGATCGGCGTGATGACTCCGCTTGACGTCACCTCTGCCCGTGCCGAGGTTGCCAGCCGCCAGGAGGCGGTATTGCAAGCCGAGCTCGCGATTGTCGAAAATCGCAACGGGCTGCTGCAACTCATCTCTCCTGACACTTCCCCTGGGAGGATAAAAACCCAGCCGTTGCAAACTGCTGCAGCACCCACCCTACAGCCAATGTTCAGTGACCCGGATGAGGTCCTCGGGGGCACGCTTATTCGGCGACCGGATTACCGCAGTGCTCTGCTTGAATTAGAAAAGCAGGAAATTCAGCTGGCCTTTGAAAAAAACAGCCGGCTGCCGCAGCTTGATCTGGTTGCCAGTTTTGGCGTGAATGGGCTGAACAGAAAGCTTGTTGAAAGCATCGAGCAAGCAATTGACGAAGGGAATACCGAATTCACCGCAGGCGTATCTTTCAGTATGCCTATCCCCAACCGGGCGGCAAGAGGCAGGGTATTTGCCGAGGAGATGGCGCTGGCTCAGGCCTTGGTCGACGCCAAACGACTCGAACAACAAATTGCCGTGGAACTGCTCAATACCACCGAGCAGGTAGTCACTGCACGCAAGTTGATCGCAGCCACTCGCACCACCCGCAAGTTGGCTGAAGAACGCCTCGAAGCCGAGCAGGAAAAACTGCAAGCCGGCACTACCACCACCTTCGTGGTTCTCGAACTTCAGGAAGATCTGGCCGAAGCCGAAATCCGCGAATTGAGAGCCCGCATCGGCTTTAATAACGCAGTCGCCGAACAGGACCGGGCCGCGGGAGTGACCTTGCTACGCTACGGCTTGAATGTCGACGGCCTGCCCAGTAGCTAAGATTCCTGGCGAGACTACAGAACAAGCCACTACAAGTCCAACCACATTTGAAAGCGGCTCAAATGGAACATTGCCCTACTGGGAATACAATCGATTGCTGCTATTTTCTCAAACCACTTAAGAATGACTACAACCACCGACCATGATTGATACCTCCCACTTGTTTCAGCAGATCTTATCATCTGCCCTTTTCTCGCTGCCTAACCTGCTCATCAGCATAGCAGCTTTACTTTTCGTTTTTTCGAAATGGAAGCAAGCACCAACGGCTTCGCTATGGGCTATGCTGGCATTTGCATTACTGCTAGTGCTGTCACTTGTCACCCCGACGCTACGTATAGTGATTACCCACTCGATGATGGGATCGCCCGAGGGCTCGATGTGGGCTTTTACCACATTATCAATCGCCAGCTCAATTCTGTACGGACTTGTCTTTGTCTTATGCCTGATTGCTATTTATGCCGGAAGGGGAAAACCTAGTACTGAAACCTCATGACCAAGTGAGTTTTCTGCTAAGCACTTACACTATGCAGACAGTAGCTGATCCGAATATTGCAGATTTTATTCGGTCTACTTGTCCCCTAATTGTCGCTGCAACTCGGTAACCTGCTGCTCGGTGGCCGCCAGCTTCTGATCCAACTCCTTGATCGCATTGACCATAGTCCAGAGGACGGTATTCGGGATGATGCGTAAATAGCCGTCTTCTTTGTTCTTGATGACTGCGTCCGGCAGGACTTCCTGCAACTCCTGCGCCACCACCCCGACATGCTCAAAATCGGGATCCAGTCCCAGGGGGTTATCCTCGCGATAGTTAAACCGTACTACCTTAATACCCTTGATTGCGTCCAGGTTAGGGGTGGCAGAAGATGGTGGGTTTTTAGTGGTAGAATCGTTTTGTGGCATAAATTCAAGTAGTATCAATCATGTCGCGATGATACAATTACCCCGTCACGGTAACAATCCCATGGCAAGTAAGGACTGGTTGTGATTTGTGTTCAGCTCAGGCGCTAAACTGACCATGTACCTGCTTGAGCCGGGCATCTGACTCATTGCCGCCACTACCAGAGCCACTGTCGCATTCCTGAACCTCTCCGTCTTGAGGTTTATATTTGCCAAGCACAGTCTTTAGCTGCCGGTCAGAAACATTAGAGCGACCATTGCCGCTATCGTATTCGCGAAGTTCACCATCCTCAGGCTCATAAGTTCCATGAACAATTTTCAGTCTGCTATCGGAATCTTGTCCACCGTCCGGGCCGCCTTGCCCGCTACCACTGTCGTATTGACGCAGGCATCCGTCTTGGGGGTCATAGGCACCAAGAACAGCTTTTAGTCGGCGGTCGGATTCTTGTCCGCCGCCCTGGCCGCCTTGTCCGTTGCCACTGTCATATTCGCGTACTTCGCCATCGTTGGGGTTAAATGGCGCGCCAACATCTTTCAGGCGCTGGTCGGAAGGTGGGGGCTGGGTTCCGCCCTGTCCAGATCCGCTGTCTAGCGATGAGTTCGGTCCCGAAAGTAGTTTCTTAAGAGTGTTGCGTATTAATTTCATTTTTTATTTTCTCCATCTTATATGATCGTTGATGCTGCTGTTCAGCCTCTACTGTAGTCAAAGTTAACTGCCACTGGTTGCTACAGTCAATCTGAATCATTTAATGGTTTTCGCTCGAATTCCCGTTCCAGCCTGTGCCATTCCTTACGTAACCCACGGGTCAGACATTTCAACACCGGATTCAGTGAAATGGCATTTTCTGCTGCTTTCAGCTTGGCGACGAAAAGGTCGATTTTGTTTTGATTGTGACGGCGTTTTTCACGTTCCGCCAGCAGGGCTTCTTCGAGTTGCATTTGCGGCCTGGCTGCTTCCAGTTGCTGCACCAGCGGTGTCAGGCTACGGATGTAGCTGCAGCATGCCAGCATTTCACTTTCAGGATCAAAGCTGTAATTCTCAAATTCCTCCATCACCATACTGTATTGTCCGGCAAGCTGTTCAATCGCCTTGTCCAGTCCGGCTTCAGCACGCAAACGTTGGCACACCGCAGCGGCGTCTACAGGATTGTATTGCAACAACTGGGTAGCAATTGCCTGGCTGGTCATCGGCGGTAAGGTGTTCGCGATCGAATAATTGCAGTCACGCCAATCCTCATAACGCTGAGCCGTAACAAACTCACCCACCCGGATGCTATCCATCACGATTACTGCGCAGCCACAGGCGATCGCTTCGATGGCACTCCGACCAGTAGCAAAGACTATATCGTAGTCTGACAGAATTTGCTCGGGGTGAGCAATCGGGTTACCGACCGAGTAGCCGGCAAAGTCGACTTTCGTAATTCCAACAGAATGGCACGCATCGCTGACCATGGATTTCTTTTCCGGATTGAAGCCACCAACAAAGACCAAAGCGCTCGTGGGTTGCTGTGGTAAAGGAGTAATGCGGCCTGTGAATCGACTGAGATCGACAAAATTCCGCAATACTCCAATTTTTTCGGGATCGATACTGTACTCGGTTGAAATGAAATGCTGTAAACCTTCGGAGGTGACAAGGTAGCGCAAAATCCTCGGATGTCGTGGCGGACGTTCCTGCCAGGGGAATGCACCATGGCAGTGGTAGATTGCCGGCACGCCGGGCAAAGCCAGTAATGCTGACATCGCATCCAGGTGATGCTGGGCATGAATTAGATCCGGCTTAAATGGCAGCTTTTCGATCTCATTAACCACAGGAATATTGTCTTTGCGCAGTAAATCAGCCACCTGTCCCGGCCTGCTGGTGTAAGCCATCGGGTCATGCCCCTGCGCGCGCAACATCAACGCAATCTCCTGGACAAACAGCTCGGTGCCCGCGCGCACGTCCAGGCTTTGGTTGGTGAGTAATATTTTCATGAGTTTCTTTGCTTAGTCTTGTTTTCCCAAAGCTCCTTGATCCAGCCTACCAACCACGCGTCGATAATATGCAATGCCGCGAAGAGCACAGCATTCGCCGGTAAGTTGTGCAATCGGGATTCTATTTCACTTTGTGTTGCCGTAGCGAAGCAAGTGATGTTCCGGCGCTGCAGATCCTGCTGCAATAACTCACCGGAAAATGACTGACGTCTTTCTTCCTCCGCAGCATCGACTTTGGGGAGTAAGATTATACCATCCGCGCCGGCCAGCACCTCAGGCAGGCGACGCTGGAAGTACCAATCATTACTGCCCGGAAACTGCGGTTCGTACATTACCCATAACGGGCAGTTGTGATACCGCTTGCGTAAGCCGGCGAGCGCTGCCTGCACGGCGTCCGGGTGCGACGTCGCATTGTAATAAAGTGCTCTACCACCAACCTCCGTGATTAATTCGGAGCGACCATGCAATGGCTGAAACCCGGAAAGTGCAGCGGCAGATACGGCAGTGCTTACGCCCAGGTAGGAGGCTGCCATTGCTGCCAGTGCTGAGTTCTGCGCATCGTACTCGTTCTTCGCGGTTAGATTAACTTGTGAACCATTTAACTGATAGCGAATTCCCCCCGGATAACTCTCGATCTTATCAACCTGCCAGTCGCGCCCTGCCTGATAAACCGGGATTCCCTGCTCTTTTGCCACGTTTTCCAGCATGCTAAAACGTTCGGCGCAGGCCGCCGAGTCACCAAAAAATATTGCCGGAGCTATGTCGAGAGTACCCCCAGGCGGTGGTTGCAGTAGTTGAATCAGCCGCTGGTACTGCACTAGCTGCTCTGCTTCCGTAGCAAAAATATCAGGATGATCAGGAAATAAATTGGTAACCAGTAACAGAGTAGGGCGGTAAAATAAAAACTTACCCCGATTCACCGTACCACTTCCAAATCCTGCCGGATACTCGTCACCTTCGAGCACAGCAATGGTTGACTCTCGAAACCTGCAGGATCTTTCCAATTGCGGTGACCTTGCACCAACCAAATAGTTCGGTGAAAATCCGGCAGACTCCAGGATGCAGGTCAGCATGGCTGTCGTCGTGCTTTTTCCTTTAGTGCCGGCCACCACGATATTGCAGGTTTGATGTAGAAATACACGCTGCAGAAACTCGGGAAAACTTAGCACTTCAAGTCCTTTGCTCCGAGCAGCGATTACTTCCAGATTATCAGCACCGGCACCTCGTCCAGCTATGACGAGTGTCTCCTCATCGGGCAGGTTTTCTTCTGCATAGGGCATTTTTACTTCAATCCCTGCTGCTGCCAGCAGTGGCCCCATGGGTGGCCTGGTATTCCCATCCGAACCACTAACTACTACCCCGGACTCTTGCAGCTCAATCGCCAACGCTCCCATTGCCTGCCCACAGATTCCTATAAAATGAGCACGGGAAGGTAATTCCATAATAGTGGAAATGGTGGCGCCCATTAGCCTAGTGATGGATTACTCGCCGACAGAATCAAGAATGTGCTGTGTCGACGAAGTACCAATACGCGAACAACCAAGCTCCCGGTAACGCAGCACATCGTCCAATGTGCGGATACCACCAGAGGCCTTTATTTTGCAACGCCCGGCAACGCTGTCCGCCATTAGCCGGACTGCGTGCTCGCTGGCACCGGAGGCCACCAACTTTCCGCTGGAGTCCTTGACTGTCACAAATCCAGTCGAGGTTTTAACAAAATCCAGCGGGATGCTTGCTGCAATCTCACAGATCTTTTTGATTTCCTCATCGTTCAGCAGCCCGGTTTCAAAAATTGCTTTGAAAACTCCCTCGTGGGAATCGACCAGCATCTGTAGCTGCTCAAGCTCCATGTGCACAGCAGGCCAGTCAGCGTCACGTACCAGTGCGAGGTTGATGACTGTGTCAATTTCAGTGGCGCCGGCATTCAGCGCAGCCTGGGTTTCGGCCAATTTGACTGATAGTACCGAATTTCCATGTGGAAATCCGGTAACCGCACAAACCGGCACCCCGCTGCCCTCTAAAGATTCAGCTGCGATGACTACATGGCACGGTTTGATGCACAAGGAAGCTACCTGATATTTTTTAGCCAGCTCACAACCCGCACGCACATCGTCAGCCGTGTGCAGCTGGTGCAGGACCGAGTGGTCAAGCAGTGCGGCAATTCCTTGCTTAGTATCCATCGCGTCCTTAGCTGCTATTTTTTTTCAGCAGCTTGCCAGGGTCATCGGCAAGCATCTCTTCAACAAAACCGGTATGATAATTGCCGGAACGAAACTCGGCGTTCTTGAGAATATTCGACTGAAAAGGAATCGTTGTTTTGATCCCCTGGATAAGGTACTCGCCGAGCGCCCGTTGCATGCGATCGATCGCTGATTCGCGTGATGAGCCTACCGTGATCAGCTTGGCGATCATCGAGTCATAATACGGAGGAATCGTATAGCCAGTGTAAACATGGGAATCGATCCGCACACCACGTCCACCGGGAGCGTAATACAGATCGATATGCCCGGGGCACGGCTGAAATCCGTTGAATGGATCCTCGGCGTTGATCCGGCACTCGATTGCATGAGAGTGGGGCACAGCCTCCCTGACATGATCTGAGAGCTCGCGCCCGGCGGCTATGCGTAACTGCTCTTTGACCAAGTCGCAGCCATACACTTCCTCCGTGACGGTGTGCTCGACCTGGATCCTGGTATTCATTTCCATGAAGTAGTAATTACCGTCATCATCCACCAGGTATTCGATCGTGCCCGCGCCCTCGTAGTTTACTTCCTTGGCCAGTTTTACTGAGGCTTCGCCCATCTCGTGGCGCAATTCATCACTGATAAGCGGCGATGGACATTCCTCGATAATCTTCTGATTACGGCGCTGCACTGAGCAATCGCGTTCACCCAGGTGGACCACATTGCCGTGGCTATCCGCCATAATCTGAAACTCGATATGGTGGGGGTTAACAATGAGCTTTTCGATGTAGACCCCGGGATTACCAAATGCCTTCTCCGCTTCCATGCGGGCACCATGATAGCCTTGCACCAGACTGACATCATTGTGCGCCGGTCGCATGCCACGGCCACCGCCCCCGGCAACCGCTTTAATCATTACCGGGTAGCCTATTTCCTTGGCTACTCGCAGCGCATCCTCTTCGCTATCGACCAAGCCATCGCTGCCTGGTGTAACCGGCACTCCGGCTTTGCGCGCCGTCTGGCGAGCGATGTTTTTATCGCCCATCGCAGCGATCGCTTCGGCGCTGGGTCCGATAAACTTGATGTTGCAGGATGCGCACACCTCAGCAAAGCGCGCGTTTTCCGCCAGAAAGCCATAGCCCGGATGAATGGCATCGACATCACCGATTTCGGCAGCGGAAATAATACGGTCAATCTTCAGGTAACTTTCCTGGCTGGCAGGCGGCCCGATACAAATTGCCTCGTCAGCCAACTGCACGTGCAACGAGTCCACATCGGCCTCGGAATACACAGCCAATGTGCGGATATCAAGTTCGCGGCAGGCACGCATCACACGCAGCGCAATCTCACCACGGTTGGCTATCAATACTTTATTAAATAAGCTAGGCATATGGTTAAAATCCGGCAGGGTTTACGAGGATTGAAATTACCGGGAGTCCTGTCGGACAATTATTGGATTCGGAACATCGGTTCGCCAAATTGCACCGGCTTGCCATTTTCAACCATCACCTCGGTAATAACTCCTTCAGCTTCTGCCTTGATCTCATTCATCACCTTCATGGCTTCGATGATACACAGCACGGTGTCGGGGGTAACTTTATCACCAACTTTTACAAATGGCGGTGATTCAGGTGAAGGGGCTCGATAAAAGGTGCCGACCATCGGCGAATCGATCGAGCGGCCGGATTCTTCACCAGCAGCTGACGCCGGTGCCGTAGCGGCCGGTGTTACTGGCGGCGCTACTGCCGGTGCCGGTGGTTGCGGCATTGTAACAACTGCTTGACCGTCCGCGCCGCGCTTCAGCGTTAATTTCACGCCTTCCTCTTCAAGCGAGAACAGGGTCAGATCGTTTTTACTCATCAGGTCAACGATCGACTTAATTTGTTTCATATCCATGGTTGGTTCTCCTTTAAATGTGAAGATGCTAAGCTCTCAGAGCTATACTGGTCAACAGCCCTCTAGCAGTAATTGATTATAAAATTAGGAATAAATTACTAACGAATAATTCCCCGCTCACTCGAATCAATAAAATCCAGCAATAGAGCTATCTCGGCCGATTGCTGCTGCGCGGCTAACTCCTTGGCAACTTCGCTCATTGGCAGGTTCTTTTTATATATGGTTCGAAACGCCACTTTTAAACTACGCACTGCCTCATCGGAGAAACCACGGCGCTGTAAGCCCACTGTATTGACTCCGCGAACTTTTGCCGGGTTGCCATCGGCAATAAAGTACGGCGGGACATCCTGTACGATTTTAGAACAGCCACCGGTAATCGCATGACAACCAATCCGGCAAAATTGGTGGACCGCAGTTAATCCTCCGATCACGGCATAGTCACCAACGGTCACGTGCCCTGCCAGCGTCCCATTGTTGGAAAAGATAACGTGGTCGCCGACCGTGCAATCATGTGCAATGTGCGCATAGGCTAAAAAGTTACCGTGCGAGCCGATCGTTGTAGTGCCTCCTTGTGGGGTTGCGCGATGGACGGTGACGAATTCTCGAAAAGTATTGTTTTCACCGATCCTCAGATAGGTAGGCTCCCCTTCATACTTCAAATCCTGGGTCTGCTGGCCAATTGACGCAAACGAGTAAAATCTGTTGCCTGCACCGATAGTTGTCGGGCCATGGATGACCACATGGCTATCAAGAACACATCCATCCCCTAATTCCACCCCAGCCCCTACAACGCAGTACGCACCAATGCGACACCCGCTACCCAGGCTTGCTGCCTTGTCGATAATTGCTGTCGGATGGATCGAAGTATCATTCATTGTGACATAATCGCGAACATCAATTCACCTTCAGAGACAATTTCGTCGTTGACCACGCACTTGCAGATTGCTTTGGCCAGACTGCGCCGTGACTTGGTCAGTTCGGCATGGATGAATAAGGTGTCTCCGGGCAGTACCGGCTTGCGGAACTTAACCTTATCGGCACTCATAAAGTAACCGATATTGCCCTCAGACTTTTCTTTCTTTAGCAGCGCAACACTGGCCGCCTGCGCCATTGCCTCCACTTGTAGTACCCCGGGCATGACCGGGTGCCCGGGGAAGTGACCCTGGAAGTACGGTTCATTGATTGTCACGGATTTGACGGCCGTGAGCTTTTCATCACCCTCGAACGCGACAATTCGATCCAACATGATGAAAGGGTAGCGATGCGGGATAATTTTCATCACCGCATTGATATCAAGTACCCCTTCGCCTTTCGGGATGCGAATTGGCGGAATCATCGACTGCATCCTGGTAAACTCGCGCGACAAGGATTTAGCCAACTCAAGGTTTGGTCCATGCCCGGGCTTTACCGCGATGACATGCCCTTTGAGCCGTGGCCCAAACAACGTCAAATCGCCAACGATATCCAGAATCTTATGCCGCACAAATTCATCTTCATAGCGCAATGGCTCTTTGCCCATCACGGCATTGCCCTGGATCACAACCGCATTCTCGAGGCTACCACCTTTGATCAGACCTTTATCCAATAGCGGCTTAACATCTTCAAAATAAACAAAGGTACGCGCCTTGGCGATCTCCTCACGGTAAATTTCAGGAGTGATCGGCGTGGAGAAATACTGGGTGAAGCGCCCTTCGGGACCTATCTGTGTACAGGAAACACGAAACTGCGAATCGGGAACAACTGTTAACAACGACCCCGACTTGGTCTCGACATGGATCGGCTCGCGCGGTTCAAAATATTTGCGCGGCGCCTCCTGTTCTTCGATACCAACCCGATCTATCATCTCCACATAGGGAGCCGCACTGCCATCGGCAATGGGCGGCTCATTGGCATCCATTTCAATCAGCGCATTATCGACGCCCATCCCTGAAAGTGCCGAGAGGATATGCTCGCAAGTGTGCACCTTCACGTTACCGTGCATCAGCGTTGTCGCACGCTCCACAGTCTTCACATAGTCAAATCGTACATCAATGATCGGTCGGTCAGGCAGATCGACTCGCTGGAACTTAAAGCCATGGTCGACTGCCGCCGGCTTGACGGTTAATGTTACTTTCTCACCAGTATGCAGGGATTTTCCTGCTATCGATGTGGCTTTTTGTAATGTGTGCTGCTTGGATTCGTCCATAATGGGATAAGCTAAGCGATAACAACTATCCAATATCATCTATCCCGGCAAGCACGGATAAAAACGATCGAAATGTTACAGAACCGTCACAAGATTTCTAATGGCAATTTTTGCCAGATCTGAAATAATTCACCACATGTTGAGAAATTGGCAAAAACCAACGGCGATCAGAATAGCTCTCGTGATCGCGTCGCTGATCATGGCAGCCGGCACAATCACTGTATTGCATGCCGAGAAGGTCGAGCTGAAGAGTATCGATGACGGCGAGGGACAGAAAACCAAATACGGTCCCTATGTCGGTGTTTTCGGTGGTGCAACCAGTTCGCAAAGTGCCGATCTTTCGCTCAATTATACAACCTACCAGCTTGACTACGATGTCCTCGGGACTGATGGCAATATTGTAGTCGGATTCGAAGTTGGTTACTCCTGGAAAACAAAGTTCTTCCTCGAGTTCGGTTTGGAATTTGAAGGGTTTTTCAGCAGCACGGAAGTATCAGCAGTTCGGGCTGAAGGTCCTGCATTTGCGTTAAGCGATGTGGCGGCTGCAACAGCCGATCTCAACTACGCAGCATTCATGGTCAATGCGATCATTACACTGGACCTGTCAAAACTTAAGCCAAGGATTGGCAGGTGGGTACCGAAGCTCAGGCCTTACGTCGGAGGTGGTATTGGTGGAGCCCAGATCTGGTATCGCAATGCAGAAGTTACCAGTATCGGTGATGCTTTGGGAATTCCAACCCTTGCCAGTATTGATGTCTTCAGTACTGATGAATTTGTATTCGCCTCGCAGTTCTTCGGCGGTCTGGAAATTCAAATAACAGATAAATTTGCTATCTACGGCGAGTACCGGCGTCTGATGTTTGAAAAAGCTGGAGACCTCGACAACTTCGAGACCGAGATGCTGATTGGCGGCATCCATATTCGTTACTAGTTTCGGGGCGCAAGTCGCTAAGGGGTAAGCGCTACTGTGTAGCTGTGGCAATATGCTTCTGAATTGCCTGGCGCGCCTTGGTGGAGTTTCCGGTGCGCTTGTAAGCGTAGGACAAATTAGCCCACGCGTTCGGGTGATCGGGATTGACTTTCACGCACCGTTCATAGGCCTTGACAGCTTCTTTAATTTCACCATCACGCTCCAATAACAAGCCAAGGAAAAACCAGGCACCATCATTGCTTTTGTTGTAGCGAACGCTGCGCCGCATTAGCACCAGCGCATTGTCGTAATCGCCTAGCTTAGCACGGACGATACCGAGCAAAAACTGCGCTCTGCCATAATCGGGCTCTATTTTAACTACCTGCCGTAGTGCGCGGTCAGCCTGCTTCCACTCCTCTGCCTTCAGGTGTTCCTGTGCCAGCAGCATCCAGGATATGTGGTCACCCGGACGCTCGATGACCGCCTTCTCCAGCGTAGTTTTAATATCTGCTGAGCCCTCCTCGCGATCCAGTAACTTTTCGGTCAATGCGAGTTGCCGCCACTGCGATCCGGCTGCCGGATCCAGCGCTACGGCTTTGCGCTGTGCAGAGAGTGCATCTTCCAAGTTGCCGGTCTTGCGTAATGCCAACCCCAGTAATGACCATACTTCGGGAGAGCGTGGATAACTTCGCGACAAACTAAGCAGCAGCCGCAATGCCCGATTATAATCCTCATCGAAAAGGCTAAGGTAGGCCTTCTGAAATCTGCTTGATTCCAAAATATCCTTGGCCGCCAACTGGCTTAATTTGCCAGTCGGGATGAGCCTGCTGCCATCACGATATGATTCCACCGGAATACCACCGATTGGCACGGCAAAATTGATCCAATTCTCCAACTCCAGCTTCATTGCAACAAGGCCGACCACCATGCCATCAGTATCCAGGAGCGGGCTACCTGGGTCACCCTGTGAGTCTTCACCAGTCACTTCCAGCCAGCCCTGCCCAACCGTTACATCCTCAAAGCTTGCTTGGGCGTCAGCCAGAATCAGGCCACGCTCTTCATTGAAGCCGATCAGGTAGACCTTGAAGGCATCATCCGCCTCAATTGATCCGGCGAACTCCAGATACGGCGTGTTGATGGCATCTGCCTGCAATACCAGCACACCACTTTCCAGGTCTCTGCGCCAGACCCCACGAATCCTGAATGTGGTAAAGTCACCTGCAATAGCAGTAATGTAAGATATTTCGTCCTGGATATCCGGGGTGACCAAGGCAACATCCGTGGCGACCAACCCCCAATCACTGATAAAAAAGCCTGCAGTCCGGGACAGTTCAATGCCGTACCTGTCATAAGCCCGTAACGATAATACAGCCGGTGCCGCCATACGCGCCACTTTGTAGATTTCGCGCTGTGCCGGCGTTAATTCCAAATCCTCAGGTTCGGGGGCAGGAATTTCCGGCTCGGGATAACTGTCGGGGTCTACCACCTGCCCCTCCTCATCCAGCTCCGGCATTTGTTCTATTTCCAAAGGCTCAAATAGCGGATTCTCCAACTCATCCAAGTCAATAACCGGAAGATCAAAGTCGGGCAGGTCGGCCGGTCGCTGGTAATCGTTGCGCTCTTCCTGGGCAATTAGTTGAGTTGCTGAAAAAAGTAGGGTACAGGCGATAATATGTAGCCGCAGCTGGGCACCACGCTCCATTCCATAGTTGGAATTCTGTGATGAAAGCTGTGCTTTCTGCGGAATTGATTTACGATTATTCATTTACCCGTCTGGGATCTTGGCCGGGACGTACTGCAGAATCAACCTCAGCTTCCACCGATCCCGGTTCCGGCAACGGCTGTGCCTTACGAACTGGCGGGCCGGGAACGCCGTCGGGCAGTTCCATCGCTTCTTCACTACCATGTTTAGCGACGATCTTAGCTGCTTCACCACGATAAATATTTGCTGCCGACTCATGGCCCTGGCGCTGATAATACTCTGCAGCGCGGCGATAATAGCCAAGGTTATAGCCATCAATTCTGCTCAGCAGGTATTTGGCCTCGGGTACTTTGTCGCTCCCTGAGAAACGAATCAAAAAATCTTCGAAGTAAAATTTAGCTTGGCGTAAGCGGCCTCTGTCGATCCCCAGTGATGTGCCTTTTTGGTATTCTATATAAGCTATTTGAAAAGCAGCATCGTCACTCAAGACGCTGCGCGGATACTCATCATTAAACCTTTCGAATACTTCCCTGGCCGTGTCCGGATCATCTTCTATTTGGTAAGTCACAGCCATATAATATAGCGACTGGGCAGCATATTCGCCTTGTGTTGCCTGGGTCATGATAACCCGAAACATATCGCGCAGAGTAATTGTATCTGGTAGTTCCAGGTTAGGCGCCAAATCAGGGTTACGCTTTTTTCTTACCGAGCGCCGGAATACTTCTTCCGCTACCGCAAACTCACCAGCCACAGTTTCATTGAAAAGATCAGATTCAGGATAGTTATTAATCACCTTTTCATAGGCCCGGAACGCACTAACATACTCCTTATTGCTGTGATACAAGCGAGCAATCTGGAACTGCGCTCGCGGCGCGTAGCTGGTGTCCGGAAAGGCCTTGAGTAAACCCTTGTACCGGCGCAATGCATTAGAAGCGCGCCCCTGCAATTCGTAATCACGGGCCTCCTGGTAAACTTCACCGGCTCGCTCCTCCATGTGCTCCTGACTCATGTACCCGAAGACCGCCGCCGGCAGTGCAAGTAAAGTCAGCGTCAACAGGACGCACAGAATTTTTCCAGGTAAAAAATGCACAAGCATTATTGCATGCTTAAGCAGCGAGCACTCGGACTAGAGCGGCGGCAGATCCAGATTTTCCTCAGCGGACTGGCCGGGCTGATAAATCTGCTGTAACTTGGTAGTCGGCTTTTTACCATAAGTGACAGCACCAATGGTAACCCAAACCGCTAGTGTATTCGCAGGGTTGTCTACTTCCACTTCTGCACCTGGATAAAGGTTCTCAATCAGGCCGGAGTTGGGCCCCTGCGAGTCGATATGGGGAACATTCGGCTCATCTGCAATCGTGTAATCGAACGACATGATCTCGCGTCCTACATTGCGAAAGACCACACTGTATTCAATCGTTTCCTCGTCTACCACGGTATCCTTCACCCGTATCGCCAGGGGGTGATTTTTAAAATTGACTCGCTTGGTGTACAGCGACTGACAACCGGTGAACAGCGCCGTCAGTAGCAGGATGGTGGTTATTGTGGCAAATTTTACTTTAATCATCGTGATTATCTAAATTAGGAAACCGATCTTTCAGATACTTACTAAAAAGCAATCAGTACTGTACCTTGAACCCGATATTCCACAGATCTTGCTTGGAGCGTGAGAAATTGGAGCCGCCAACATTGTCGATCCACAGTCTGCGATACTCGCCGTAGATACTCACATAGTCACTCAAGTCCACTTCAAGACCGGCAAATATCTGATAAGCAAAACTGATCTTGGAACTACTGCCAAGCGTCAGGCCATCGCCCGTCCCGCTGACCAGCGAGGAGTCAGCATTGGTATATGCCGCACCCAGGCCGCCACCGATATATGGATGCAAATTAGCAAAAAATCCAATGTCATCGCGATAGTCAGTCAGGTCGAGAGCCAATATAAAGTTGGCCATCAAGTTGATGCTGTAAAAGTCATTGGTCAGGACAGATGTTGCGTTGGCCGAATTTGCTTTATCGGACATGTAAAAAAGTTCCACTTCAAAAGCCGGTCGCACCGGGAATGCGGTACGGAATTGATAGCCGATCTCGGCACCAATAAACCAGCCGGTACCATCCTGCTCAGATAACAGATTTCTGGAACCAGCAGAATCCACATCATAATCAAAGGAACCACCGCCAAAGAGGCCAAAATAGGCACCCTGCGCGCGCACCGCCTTCTCAGTGCTTACTGTGTCAAAATAAACTTCTGCAGCTCCGGCGGACATGGCTGTTACCGCTGCTAGTGTCAGGCAAAGGATTGATTTTAATTTAGGGTAGCTCATAGTTTTCAAGTTGTTGGTTTAGAGGTGATCTTGGTAATTTCGCTGAATACTAACTACTTGCAGCGCATAGAAAAGATATTTTATGTCACGGTCTTGTAACATTACGAAACTAGTAAATCAGTCGCCACCATGCAATAAATCAGGTTATATAAACCCATGGCAGTAGCATAGCGTTAACATTCTTGATATTATGTACAATTTGGCAATAACCGGAAAGAAATTTAAGCGCACCCGTTTCACGATACTTGCGGCATTGATCTGCATGGCAGCACAAGCGGCGACATCAGATACCAGCAACCCGATCGTTAACACATTCCAGATTACCTTGCCAGAGGGCAGCATTAATTCCGGCTCCGGGAATACATTCCTGCCAATCACTTCACAACTGAGCGATTCAGGAAGTGGTGTGAATTATCTCGAGGCTAAGCTCTACCCGCAACGCGCTGACGGAACGTACGATTTTGGCAAACAGCTGATCGGGCGCTGGCAGCTGGCGGACCTCAAACAGAGTGGCTCGCTCAACGCTGGAAATTTCTCTTTGCTACTACGTGTCCCAAAAGGACAACCATCCGGCAACTACCAGCTGCATTCGCTCATGCTATTTGATCAGGCCGGTAACCACAGCACATACGTCACAGACCCGCAGTCTGGCGAAAACAGCCTGCCCACAGGCTCTGCATTCTCGGTTCAGGTAGATAACTTGGGCTTAGTCGGCACCAACCCGCAAGGCCAATTGGATCAGGCCAGCCCAAGTGTCAACGAGGTAGCGTTCGATCCTGTGCGTGTCGAAGTCTCTACCAGTACGGCTTTTATCAATATCCTGATAGAAGCTGAGGACGATTTTTCCGGGGTGGCCAGGGTCAATGTCTGGTTCATCTCTCCGGATGGATCAGAGATCAGTTCCGGTGGCTATATGCCATCTGAGGAGGCCATCACCGCCGGAGGTCCACATGATGGCAGCTTTTTCCTGCGCGTAGCTATCCCCGAGGGGGCGACTCCAGGCTACTGGAAGTTAGCTGGAGTTTTGGTCACTGATCAGGAAGGCAACAGCTACTACAAAACATTCGAAGATAAGACATTGACGGTAACTAACGGCGATAGCGACAATGATGGGGTGGACGGCTTCGCGGATGCCTTTCCTTTCGACGGCACAGAAACAGCCGACGCCGATAACGATGGAACCGGTGACAATGCTGATAAGGATGACGACAATGACACCCTGCCCGACGAATGGGAGCAAAGCGTGGGTCTGAATCCATTGGTAGCTGATGACCTCAACTCCGATAACGATGGTGACCTGCTGGTTCTGGCTGGTGAGTATGGTGAAGCAACTAACCCTGGTGACCCGGACAGCGACGACGACGGCTACCACGATGGTCCGGAAGTAGCGGCGAAAAGAAGCCCGCTGGTACCTGAGGATCATCCGGGTCGCTTAGCCACTCTGGTCGTCGAGCAGGGCGGTACTGCCACAACATTAACTTTCTACACCAAGGAAAACACAATCCATAATGTGATGGGCTCAGCCGATATGAAGACTTGGGATCCGTTGCAGACCGGCATCGTTGGTGACGGAAAAAGTATGAGCCTGCAACTGGACCTCAGCGGCACCGACTACCAGTTTTTCAAAGTCGAAAGACAATAGATAAGCGCCACCGGGTAGCGATTATTCAGAGATTTTACGTGATTCGCGGTACTCGGTAATTTGTTTTTCGATTTCTTCGGCGTTGCGGTCCTTCCCGACATAGCGCAGCAAGTCGGCAAAGTTCTGTGCAACAACCAGGAAATCCTCATAGTGGGACTCCCCGGTCAGCTTTTCATAAATCGTCAGAGCTTTATCGTAATTCTCTGCGGCCAAATCAAGTTTGCCGGACATGTGATAATTTGCTGCCAGGTTGCCGTACGATTGCGCTACGTCAGGATGATTTTCCCCAAAATTACTTTCACGGATAGAAAGCGCCCGCCGGTGCATGCTTTCTGCTTCCTCGTACTTCTCGGTCTGAAGGAACAAGGTTCCAAGATTATTTAGCATGTCTGCAACGTAGGGGTGATCTGCGCCGCGGCGTTTTTCGAATAGCTCCAGGGCTTTACGATAATACCTTTCCGCCTTACCAAATTCCTTATTGGTTTTGCACAGCATCGCCAGGCTATTGTAAATTAGCATTGCCTCGGGCATATCCTTGCCGTGTGCACGCTCCAGCAGCGGCAATGCCTGTTCAAAGAAAGAGATTGCGTCATCATGCTTGCCTAGATCCTGGCAAACTTCAGCTACTTCGCGCACCAAATTGGCTAGCAACTGCAGGTCTGAGGGTAATAGCTCATTACTGATTGTGATGGCTTCGCGATAATTCTTCTCGGCTGCCTCCAGGTTACCAAGCGAGCGCTGACAGCGGGCTGCGATGCTATAGCTTTTGACAAGGTTTTGGTGCGGCGACTCAAATTCATCTTGAGCGGCCTTGAGCATGCGGTCGATGGACTGCTCGGTTTCCTCTGCGGATAGATTGTTGGCTTTCTCTAAGGCGAGGAAAGCTTCTTCCCAGGCGCTGTTTTTTTGGTCTTTATTGTCGGGTGATGGTTTGTCTGTAGACTCAATACTGTCTTCCATAAATTACTCCTTGCCAAAGGACTGAGTAAAAATACTAACATCCTGACGCCTGGTTGGAATAAAAAAATAAGCCCCTTATTCGAACGACTCCAAGGCTTGGGTGCGGCCTTCTATTTGATCTCTGCCAACATGCTCAGCCAATACCTGGTCTGGTGGATTGCCTGAATGTGACAAACCAAGCAGCGATACCAACCGCTCTTCGAATCGCTCGATAACTGCAATAGTGGGTTTATTGGCGGCCAGATAGGCAAGCGCCTTTTGCAACAGTGCAAAAATATCTTCTGCGGGAGTCTCATCTGCTAGCGATAGTGATAGCAGTCGCGCAAAATACGCGGCAGTTGTCATCCGTGTATATTTTTCCCTAATCCCTTTATAGGGTTCAATGAGAACCGCATCAGTTAAGGAGTGCAGCTCCGAGCGACGAGAAAACACGACCTTGACTTCCAGTAAATGAAACAGATCAAGGCTGCCTGCAAGGCGACTGCGAGGTTTTAATGCACCCTTGGCCACCACCCGAAACTTCCCGAGTTCCTCACTTAGCAGCTCAGCGATCAGGCTGCTCTCTGTCAGCCGGTATTTGCGTAGTACAATGGCGCGACTGTTGAGCACAACGGGATGCCCTGCAGTTAATAATGCAATACACGACCATCAGCCGCTAGTGCTGCTTCCTTTACCGCTTCCGAAAGAGTGGGATGGGAATGGATGGTTCGGGCAATATCTTCCGCGCTCCCCTTATAATGCATCACACTGACAACTTCAGCCAGCAGGTCGGAAGCCAGCGGTGATAGAATATGGGCACCGAGGATCGTGCCGGTATCCGCATCGGATACTATTTTCACAAATCCAGTAGAGTCTCCATTCGCAAGCGCCCTGCCATTGGCTAGGAACGGAAATTTCCCTATTGCAACATCATACCCCTGTTCGCGGGCTGCGTGCTCGGTGAGTCCGACCGTCGCCGCTTCCGGTGACGTATAAACCACGCCCGGCACCAGGTTGTAGTCAATGTGTGCAGGAATGCCGGCCATCTTTTCGACGCAGGCCACCCCATCCTCCTCAGCTTTATGGGCCAGCATCGGTCCAGCAATTACATCGCCGATGGCAAAAATTCCGGGGACGCTGGTCTCAAAATTATGATCCACTTGAATCCTCCCCTTATCGTCCTGTTCCACACTGAAGCCCTGCTCAAACAGGCCATCGGTATTAGCACGGCGACCAACCGCTACCAGTACCTTATCCGCTTCAAACTTCACTACTTCACCTGTCTCCCTCTCGGCCAGCAATCGTAGCTTTCCATTGTTATTCTCCAGCCCGGTTACTTTGGTCGACAGCTCAAATTTCAGACCTTGCTGCTCCAGTTCATCCTGTAGCGATTTCTGGATATCATGATCAAATCCAGTCGCTATATGAGGTAAAAACTCGACGACTGTGACCTGGCTGCCCAGGCGTGCCCATACTGAGCCAAGCTCAAGACCAATGGCCCCCGCACCGGCAACAACCAATTTGTCCGGCACCTTGGAAAACTCCAGCGCCCCGGTACTTGAGACAACATCCTGGCCATCAAATGGAACCTGAGGCAACTCAATCGGTTCGGAGCCACTGGCGATGATAATACGCTCAGCCTCAAGCGTGGTAGATTTTTTATCCGGCTGCTGCACTTGCACTTTACCTGCTGCTGCGATGATCCCGAGGCCACGGAAAACTGTGATCTTATTTTTACGCATCAGTCCGGCAACGCCCAATGTCAGGCGTGATACTATCGAGTTCTTGCGATCCATCATAACCCCTAGATTGAATCCGATATCATCAGCGTATATCCCGTGCCGCTCAGCCTCTTCCACCAAAAAGTGAAGGTGATCGGTAGAGGCAAGTAATGCTTTGCTCGGGATACAACCAATGTTCAGGCAGGTACCACCTAACGACTCCGACTTTTCCACTAGAGCCACCGCCGTCCCGAGCTGTGCCGCCCTGATAGCTGCCACATAGCCCCCGGGACCGGAACCAATAATGATCAGATCAAATTGAGTCGAACCTTCCATAGCTGGAGAGTAGCTTATCTCACGCCAAGAGCAAATACGCAAACACTGGCGCAGCTGATTACTGCTTCGCTGCAGCCATGGTCGCCGCCTTCTCTTCGTCTGCTTTGCGCAGTTCCTGACGCAGGCTGGTGCCGCGAACCTTTGACCACCAAAGGACGGTTGGAGCCGCCACAAAGATCGATGAATAGGTACCGACCAGGATACCGGTGATGATGGCAATCGCAAAATCTTCAAGCACCGGGCCGCCAAGGAAGTACAATGCAATCAACGATAGTAGAGTCAGGCCACTGGTAATAATTGTACGGCTTAAAGTATCGTTGATACTTTGGTTCATTACCGCTTCGGTCGGCTTCTTGCCGCCTTTGCGGATCCCCTCCCTGATACGGTCAAATACGATGATCGTATCATTAATCGAATACCCGGCGACTGTCAGAATCGCACCTACCAGCACCAGTGAAAATTCATGACCGATTATTGCCAGGATGCCAATACAGGCAATAACATCATGCAATACCGCCACTAGTGCTCCGATAGCGAACGAAATTTCGAAGCGTACAGCCAGATAGATAAAGATCGCTACGATGCCCATGCCAATGGCAATAAGTGAATTGGTTGCCAATTCCTTGCCGATCGCCGGTCCAACCCGCTCCAGTGAATCCTGTTGAAATTTGGCTGTCGGGATACTCTCTTGCAGATGCTGGTAAATGCTGAGTCCCGTATCAAACTCACTGCGGATCAGAATTGATTCCTCCTGGTTAAGCGGGTTGACCTGCTTCTGGATAACCGCGTCTTCCAATCCAATCTCAGCCAGGGACGCCCTTACATCAGCTTCTGCTACGCTCTGTTCGTAGGTCAGGGTCAGGGCGTCACCACCTTTAAAATCGACCCCAAGGCTTTTATCACCACGCAGTACCAGCGCGGTGACACATGTGCAAATCAACACAATGGAAATCACCATGGCAATTTTACGTTTACCGAGGAAGTCAAAACCCTTTGATGAAATTAGCTGCAGCATGGGCAACTTATTCTTGATTAAACCAACGGCTGTTGCCCACGAGAAGGCATTGCGGGTAACCAGCAGAGCCGAGAACATCGAAGCCGCAATACCAACAGTCAGCGTCACCGCAAACCCCTTGACCGTGCCGGATGCTTGCCAAAACAGAATAGCCGATGTGATCAACGTAGTGATATTGGCATCCCAGATCGCGCTGAATGCTTTGTCATAGCCGCCCGCAATCGCGGCATGCAAGGTAGATCCCGCCTTAAGTTCTTCCCTGATGCGTTCGTAGATCAGTACGTTGGCATCGATCGCCATACCAATCACCAGCACGATTCCGGCAATACCCGGCAGGGTGAGTACAAAGTTGAACATCGACATGATCCCGAACAACAGGACCACGTTGACCAGCAATCCGAATACGGCAATCAAACCAGCCAGCTGGTAATAAATAACGACAAACAACAGAACCAGCGCAAAACCGATCAGAATCGCAGCGATACCACTCCTGATCGAGTCAGCTCCCAGCGAAGCTGAGACGCTGCGCTCTTCTTCGATAATCACCGGCGTCTGCAGCGGATTCTCCAACACACTGGTCAAGCTGCGTGCCTCCTCTTCGGTAAAACGCCCGGTGATGACAGCACTGCCACCGTAAATTGCTTCATTGATTACCGGTGCCGATTGCACTTCATCATCCAGCACAATCGCGAAGCGTTCGTTGACATTTGCCGCTGTTAAATCACCAAACTTCCTGCCACCCTCGGCGTTAAAGTTGAGTTGCACACCATAGCCACGCTGATCATAGAATGAGCGCGCACTGCTCACATATTCACCCCCGAGATCCGCCACTCTCCGCACCAGCAGTTTCACCTCGATCTCCTCACCACGAATCTCATCCGTGTATGATTTCAGCTCGAATGCCGGTGGCATGATGGCTGTTCCCTGTTCGATCTGCGGGATCAAAACATCGCTTTGCGGGTGGACCAGCTTGAATTCCAACTTGGCAACCTTTTGCAGTTGGTTCCTCGCATCAGTTATTTCATCTTCCTCGGCCCCGGGTATTTGGACCAGTATCCGTTCTTCGCCCTGCGGGGTAATGATCGGCTCCGATGTCCCCATGTCATCCACCCTCGCCCGGATCACTTCGACAGCCTTGTCCTGCATCGTTGGGGTGATCTCAGCTTCTGGATCGTCCTTAACCAGGCGAATGAGGAAAGAGGAGCCACCTTGCAGGTCGAGGCCAAATGTAACTTTGTCCTTAAACGGGGTCAGCGATTCCAGGCAGAAAGCTGCCAGCAGGATCGTTAAAGCAGATCCCAGATAACGCTTATGGCGTGGCACGTCCGATGCAAAATACCATCCAAACAGGCCCAAGATGGCTAGCCCAATCAGAAATGTCAGCATCGGGGACATGGCAAAAATGGTCTAATGCTTAACTGGCGGCTTGTTCGCCTGCCTGCCGTGAAACGACACTACTCTTGTCGAATTCGACTTTTACGTTTTCAGCTATTTTGAGAACGACTGTCTTCTCTTTGACATTGGCAATCAGGCCGTGGATTCCGGCATTGGTTACTACTTTATCGCCGGTCTTCAACGACTCGACCAGTGCCTGGTGCTCCTTGCGCTGCTTTTGCTGCGGCCTGATCAGTAAGAAATAAAAAATAACACCGATGAGGATCAGCGGCATGAACTGCATCAGCGGGTTCGGCGCCGGGCCATCAGCAGGCGTGCCGGTCTGGGCAAGGAGTAAGAAATCGTGGATTTGTATCATCATGTTTGTTTTCATTTGTTCTGCACCAGCGCACGCCGGAAGCAATAAGTAGGCTGATTGGGTTCAGCTTGACAACCCTTTTTCTCATTTGTGATGGCAAAGGCCGGACTGACAATCAGGTCAATCCGGCCTTTACTTGGGGGAGGAAAAAGTCGTCTTACTCTGCAGCAGGCCGCCCAGCATTCAGTTCCTTGATGACTTCTTCGCTGAAGTCCATCGTCGGCACTGAGTGAATGAGTACCGGCACGCCATTCAAGGTCGATCCCGAGGAGTCAAAGACTAAATCAAAGCCTTTAGCCTGGACGATCTTTTTGATGATCTCGGTAATCTCCTCGACGATGCCATTGCGCATGCGCACGGCTTGCTCCTGCAGTTGCTTTTCACGTGTCGCACGAAATTCGTTGATTTGGCGCTCAAGGCTTTTAACTTCAGCAATTTTCTCATCACGTTCACGAGACTTCTCGGCTTTCATTTCCTCGCTCAGTTCTGCCTTTTGCATTTCCTGATTGAGTTTGTTGATCGCCTCCAACTGCTCTTTGTATGATGTCATGCGCTCGTCAAGATCACCTTTGGCGGTGCTGCGTGCTTCGTTGATTTTTGATTCAGCATCCTTGGTCTTGTAGTAGCCCGAGAAAACTTTGTTCATGTCGACAACTCCTACCTTCAGCTCGGCCTGCAGAGCTGGCGAAGTTAGAATAAATGCCGCTGTTAATATTGCTGCGAATTGCTTCATAATTTCTGTTGTTTTGTGTTAAAGGCATTGATTAATGGCAGTAGCCACAGAATTCAAGCCCAGTTTGGTAATATTTTTTAGATTTCTGGTTTTTTTAGAATTGGTAACCGACATTGAAGTTGAATTTGCCGTTGGAGTCGTTGAAGCGGTCGGTCTGCAACGGATAACCAAAGTCAATCCGGACCGGACCAATCGGCAACTCCATACGCACACCAATACCAATGTCAGACCCCATGTCACCGGTATCAAAGCTGAAGGCGTCATCGGCTACAAAACCTACATCATAGAACACCGCACCACGCACCTTGCTGATGATCGGGAAAGTATACTCAAAAGTCGCACGTACCATCGTCCCGCCGCCAATCGGGTTGCCGAATTCATCTTTCGGGCCGACTTCACGGAAGTCATAACCACGCAATGTGTTTGAACCGCCCAGGTACTCGCGTGCCCAGATGGGGACCGCATCGGCACCATTCCAGGTATCCACAATGGCCAACTCGGCATTGATAAAGAAGATGCCATCGTATGGCAGACTCCAGTACTTGGTGCCTTCAATCCGGAAGCCGTAGTAATCTACGTCTCCTGCCAGGAACCCACCGGCTCCGTATATCTCGGCTTCGATACGTTCACCGCTGCGGCTCAGAAAGACGCTGTCCCTGGTATCATAGACGTACAGTGCGCCGAGCTTGCTTTCCAACCGCTCCCCGCCTTCGGACAGGATTTCCTCGGATACATTACCAGTGAAATCATCGATTTCAACTTGCTGCAAAGTGTAGCGACCTTCGATCGATGAGAACCTGCCAATCGGGCGCCGCGCAAACAGGGTGCCGCCAATGTTGGTCTGGTCATACACATCGGCCAGAAATGATGAGTCACGATAGAATAACTCCCCGCCAACAGCCAGCTTGGTATCGAGGAACCAAGGCTCGGTCAATGCCAACACCAAGTCGTTACGTTCGGTACCAATTTGTACCCTGGCACGGAATTTCTGACCACCACCGGTCAGGCCAGGCCAGTTGGTAATATCGAAGTTAGTCTGGGTGATTTCAGCAAACCCGATCAAGCTGTCGATCGTGCTGAAGCCGGCACCAAAGTTGAATGACCCGGTACGCTTCTCTTCAACCACGATATTCAGATCCTTGCGGCCAGGGATCAGGGTGTCGCTCTCAAACGTGTCGACCCGTGAGAAGTAACCGAGGTTTTGCAGTCGCAGCTTGGAAGTTTCGACGCTGGTCGTGTCATAGATGTCTCCCGGCAGCAACACCAGCTCACGGCGGAGCACCTTGTCTTTGGTCTTGGTGTTACCTTCGATGTTGATCTGTTCGACATACGACTGGAAGCCTTCATCGATGCGATAGTTGAGGTTGACCTGTGATTCCCCCGCAGACACAGATTCCGGGATCAGTAGCAAGTCAACATAGCCTCGCGAGCCATACATGTCCCGCAAGATTTTTGAATCATCCTGCAAGCCTCTCGGCGAATAAATTTCGCCGGGCATCATCCTCAGGTTGGCGAGGATTTCATCGTCGGTATACAATTCGTTACCTTCAACGGTCAGCTCATTGACTGTGTACTGCAGGCCTTCGTTGACCTCGATGATCAGGTCGATGCGTTTTTCATCGACGCGCTCGCGGCGCACGTTGGTGACCTTGGCGTCGATGTAACCGAGGTTGGAATAATAGTCTTCCACATTAATCAAGTCATCGGCCAGCACTTCGTCTTGCAAACGTCCCGATTTGTTGATCCAGGTCAACAGGTCACGCCCTTTGGTTTTCATTTGCTTGCGCAACTCTTTCTCCGGTACCGCAACATTTCCTTCGAAGAGCACTTTGCGAATCGTCGCCTTGCCGCCTTCGTTGATGTCAAAAGCAACCCGGGCCGTGCCACGCTGTTCGTCGATATCCAGGCTGTATTCCGCGGAAGCGTTGCTGAAGCCACGCTCCTGGTAGTAGTCGATAATTTTTTGGCGGTCCTGCTCCAGCGTTTCTTCGCTTAAGGTACTGCCTGGCGAGGTGGTGATCTGTTTGCGCAGCCGGTTGGCAAATTTGCGGTCGACGCCTTTGAGCAGTACTTCACTCACGGTCGCCTTGGTCTGGACCACGACTACGACCCTGACACCGCCGGTCATGGGCTCACTGAAAATACGCACGTTGCTGATTTCTTCGGTGGCGAATAGCGCGCGAATATCCTCTTCGACAAAGCGCTCGTTATATGGTTGGCCGACGGTCGTCTTCATGTTACCGAGAATCAACTCCTCGTTCACCGTGGCGGGCCCGACATACTGGACTGTGATGTCGCGCACGACCTGGTTGTCTTGCGGCAACAGCTGCGCATTTGTTGAGTTGCTCAACATCGTTGCCAGGACTGCTAGATTCAGCGCTATTAATCGGATTTGTTTAAACATTGTGTTCATAAGTGGTAATGGGCTGGCACCGCATTGAGGTATCCAGCTGTTAAGGTATTTTGATGGTATAACTGCCGCGTCATTTCTTTGCAATAGCAGCACCGCCGTCAAGCAAGATATTAGCGAATTAGTTAATTTTCTTTAATGCTTACTAGCACCAGCAAATCAGCCGGATGTTGATTTTTCTTGATTTAGCTGCAATCGCTGGTACTCGATATCCCCATCTTGGCGGATTTTTGTGCTATACGAAAAGCCCCGGAACTGGCGAAATATATAAAGACTATGTCCGAATATTCGATAGAACCAGCAACGCTTGAGCAGCTACCGGAAATCACTGAGTTGCTCTATGAGCTTTTTTCCGAAGAGCTCGACTTCGAGGCCGATCGCGAAAAACAGACCCGCGGCGTACGCCTGATTCTCGAAAACCCCAACCGCGGGCGGATCTTCGTGCTCCAAAGCCATGGGCAGATTTTTGGTATGATCAACCTGCTATTTACTATCAGTACCGCAGAGGGCGGTTTTGTCATGATCCTCGAAGATCTGGTGATCCACCCGCAACACCGGGGCATGGGCTACGGCAGTGCACTGATGAACCATGCTATCGCCTACGCCAAAGAAAAACAATTCCTGCGCATCACCCTACTGGCAGAAAACAAACGCCACCCGTCGGTGAGGTTCTTTGAAGGGCACGGCTTTGCATTGTCCGGTATGACGGTCATGCGGCATTTATTAAAGCCTGAGGAGTAAACACGATGGCTGCTAATGATGAGTTCGAGGATCTGGGCTTTGCCAAGGTTGATACCGACCGTGAACGACGCTGCGGGTTTGCCGAAGTAATTTACTGCCAGGGCAAATCACCGCAGCAAGTTGCCGAGATCGCCGCAACCCTGGCAGAACGCCACGGGCACTTCCTCGCTACGCGCGCCGACCAACAGCACTACGCTGCGATCAGCGCCGAGCTGCAGGATGCGTCCTACCACGAGCAGGCACGTTGTGTCACACTGCGCCGTAAGCAACCACCACAACTTCCGGGGTCAATCGTCATCTGTTGTGCCGGTACTTCCGACATGGCAGTAGCTGAGGAGGCGTGTGTCAGTGCAGAGGCCTTGGGCTGCTCCTACACCAGGATCTACGATATCGGGGTTGCAGGTATCCATCGTCTGCTGGCGCGCCGCGATGAGATCGAGCAGGCGATGGTCGCGATTGTTGTCGCCGGCATGGAAGGTGCACTGCCCAGTGCCGTTGCCGGTCTGGTGACCACACCAGTAATTGCCGTGCCGACCAGTGTCGGCTATGGCGCTTCATTTGGCGGCGTCGCCGCCTTACTGGGCATGCTCAATAGCTGTGGCAGTGGAGTGACGGTCGTAAATATAGATAATGGCTTTGGCGCTGCCTACGCCGCCGCCTCGTTCCTCAAGTCACTCTCTAAACTGGGCCGAATCATCCTACGTTCACCATCTAATGCCATCTCTAAACAGTATTGCGCAAATGAGGATTCGTAATCGTAATCCTGATCGTAATCATATTCACCAACTGCACGCTGTAGATCCAAGTCATGGTCACGATTACGAGTACGATTATGATCACGATTATGAAAAGGATACTTACTCAAA
>CAYUDZ010000011.1:0-4127 GCA_964443575.1 uncultured Chthoniobacteraceae bacterium
GGCTTCCCGCCCCCACAGGCGCTCGGGCAGTGTAAATGGCTTGGAGTGCCGGGTGGGCGGTGCCCCCGTGATGCGCAGCGTCTTGAGCGGCGCGGTGTAAAGCAGCAGCGCTGCCGCGCCGCCGGAATCCTCGCGCAGGTTCCAGCTGCTGCAGGCGGCCAGCCCCATGGAGCCATCGAAGGAGCGCGAAAGGTCATACCACCAGGTGATGCGATCCATCACCTCGCGGAAGCGGTGGGGGGCTTTATCCATCACGTAATAGGAAGCGATTCCCCGCCAGATGCCGTCACCACGTCCGTGATCGCCATGACCTGTGATCATCCCCGGGTAGCCGTTTAGCGTGGCCATGCCGAGGCTGTCACGCGCCATCTGATAGATTGAGGTCTTGCCGGATGATCCGGTGGCGGCCAGCATGGCGGCGGCCAGCATGGCGTCTTTGCCATTGGAGGCGATGCCGCCTTCGGTGCGGTGGTCACCGTAGGCGACGGTGCCACGACCGGAGAAGCGGTAGAAGTAGCGCAATGCATTCAATAAGGTTTCCTCAGCCGGGCTGCCTGCCTGGGTGCCGGTGACCGTCACCTTCACGCCTTTATCGATACGCGCGGTAATCCCGGTCGGGCCGATCGCGCCAAGGCTAGCGCGTTTATCCGCACTGGGGCGCAGCTTATAGACCTGCTCCCCGGTGTGGTAACCGTCTGCCTGTGCGATCGCTGGAGCGGTGAAATGTAGAATGAGCAGGACGCCGGAAATGGCCGGGATCAGACGAACGATGGATTTCATATTAAACGATATATTCTATGTTAATCGCCGGTAAGCAACGGGCCCGGATGGTTGATGGTGGTCGCATTTTTGGCGGCACCGGGCATTTCGGCGTGGGTGTTTTTCTCGCCGGTTTCTTTGCCGTGTGGGATGATTTTGCCGTTTTCGATGCGTGGGGGCGTGTGGCGGTCGGGAGTAGGATTGGTGGGGATGGTGTCGCCGGTTTGCCCGGTCCACTCGGCGAGCAGGCGGCGGGCTTTTTTGAGTGCGGCGGTGTGTTCCCCTGACGCTGCGAGGTTAGTCAGTTGGTGAGGGTCATTGTCGGTTCGGAAGAGTTCCTCCTCGGGCTGGGGGTTGGCGAAGAGTTGCTGTTGGGCGGGAGTGGTTTTTCCGGCGGCGTGGGCGAGCCGCCTAGCCGTTAAATTATTTCCCGAGCATGGCCGGCAGCCACTCGCTCAGCACCGGGATATAGGTGATCAGCATGAGGGCTACGATCATGGCGAAGAAAAATGGCAGCAGCGGCGGGGTGACTTTGGCAATCGTCGTCTTGCCGACGCCGCAACCGACAAACAGGCAGGTACCAACCGGCGGGGTACATAGGCCGATGCACAGGTTGGCGATCATGACGATGCCGAAATGCAGCTCACTCATACCCAGTGCGGTGACCACTGGCAGGAAGATCGGCGTGAAGATCAGCACCGCCGGCGTCATATCCATGAATGTCCCGACGGCCAGTAATAGCAGGTTGATGGCCAACAGGATGACAATCGGGTTCTCAGACAGTGCCAGCAGCGAACTGCTGACTTGTTGCGGGACATTCTCGGTGGTCAGCAACCACGACATGCCGGAGCTGGCACCGATCAGCAGCATCACCACCGCGGTGGTCAGCGCTCCCTTCAACAGGATCGCTGGAATCTCAGCCAGCTTGACCTCGCGGTAAAAGAGCACCGCCAGAATGAACGAATACAGCACCGCAATTGCCGCCGCTTCGGTTGCCGTAAAAATACCAAAGAGAATCCCTCCAATCACAATAACCACCAGCAATAAGCTGGGCAACGCGCGCACGAAAGTAATCCCCAGCACGGCCCACGGCACCGGCGGCGACTTCTCCCAATGATCGGTGCGTGAGCGTATCAGGCAGACCGCCATCAGGCAGAGGCCGATAACAATTCCCGGGATAATACCTGCCAGGAACAGGCCGATGATCGAAACACTGCCGGCAGCCACCGCATAGACGATCATGATGTTGCTCGGTGGGATAATCAGGCCGGTGGTCGCCGAAGTCACTGTAAGGGCGACATTAAAATCCCGCGGATAGCCTTTGCGGTTCATCTCCGGGATCATAAAGCCACCAACCGATGAAACCGCCGCCGCCGCTGAGCCTGAGATTGAGCCGAACAACATGCAGGTCATGGTATTGACATAGGTCAAGCCGCCGGGAAAGCGGCCGACACAGGCGGCGGCAAAATCGATTAGGCGCCGCGCGATACCGCCCTGCCCCATCAGCAGCCCGGAAAGGATGAAGAACGGGATCGCCAGCAACGTAAAGCTGTCGATGCCATTGGCCATCTTCAAGGCCACGGTGTAGGTCGCGTCGCCCCCGGTCGCAATCACACACAGGAAGGTGGCAATGGCAATCGCAACACCGATCGGCACGTTGACGCTCAGCATCAGCAAAAAGCTCAGTACCAGCAGCCACACCGTCGGGTTCATACTTCGCTTCCCTCCGCTGAGATTTGGTCATCGCTGGCGACGATGACATCGAATATTTGTGCCAGGGTAAAAATGCAGGTAAAGACCCCGCTGATAGGTACTGCCAGGTAGACCCAGCCTTTCGGGATATCCAGCGCCGGGGTGACCTGCCCCAGTTCAAGGGTCCGCGACACCAGCTGCCAGCCACCGACGACCAGCACTCCGACCGCGAAGGCCAGCACCACCGCCAGCGCCGCCAGCTTCAAGATCTTGCGGGCCGCCGGATGGAATTTTTCGACAAAGTAGTCGATCCCGAGGTGGGCACCCTTCTCAAAAGCCAAGCTGGTGCCAAGCAAGCCGACCCAAATCATCAGGAAGCGGGCCAGCTCTTCGGTCCAACTACTCTGGCTTTCAAGCATACCCCACTTGGCCAGCATGCGCGACAGCACCCCCCACAGCACGTCCAGCACCAGCGCCGCCATGGCCACGATCAAGGCAATCTCCAGCAGGCGCACCAAGATGGCGAGCACGGGGTTATTGCGGGCGCTGCTGGTTACCTTCTCATCCATAAGTTCATCACTTGATCGCCCTGATCCGCTCGACCAGATCACCAATTTCAGTGCCCTGGTACTCGTCGTACATCGGCGCTACTGAATCAACGAATGGCTGCTTGTCGGGCTGGTACACCTCAACCCCCAACTGCTTCACTGCTTCGAGTGCTTTTTGTGTTTCGCTGGCCCACAGCTCACGCTGGAAAATGCTCGAGTCTTCGGCCGCCTGTTGCAGCCATTGCTGCTCCTGCTCTGACAATTGGTCCCAGATCGGTGCACTGATCAGCAAAATATCCGGCAGCCGGGTGTGGCCGTCCAAGCTGAAAAATTTGCAGGTCTCGTAATGCCGGTTGGAGTAAAAGCTTGGCGGGTTATTCTCGGCCCCATCGACGATTCCCTGGGCCAGCGCCGAATACAGTTCACCCCACGAGATCGGCGTCGGCGAGCCCCCCATCATCTCGACCATTTTGACCGCCATCGGGCTGTTCATCACCCGAATTTTAAGCCGCTGCAAGTCCTCGGGAGTGCGGATCATCCGGTCCTTGGTGTAAAAATTGCGGTCGCCGGCATCGTAGTAACACAGCCCGTACATGTTGCGCTCCTTTCCCTTGTGCAACAAGCTGCGCCCCATCTCGCTGTCAGCAAACTTCCAGAAATGTTCCGCATCACGAAACAAATAGGGCAAACCAAACACTTTCATTTCCGGTACAAAGGCCTCCATCGGCCCCGACGAGGTCTTGGTCATGGCCAGTGCCCCGTTCTGTAGCTGCTCGATGCATTCGGTCTCGCCCCCCAGCACCGCACTGGGGTAAATTTCCACCGTCATCGCCCCACCGGATAGCTGCTCAAGCCGCTCCTGCAAATGCAACATCCCCTGATGCACCGGATGCTGCGGGTCTAATGAATGCGCCAGCTTCAGCACTCTCACCTCACGCGCAACCGCCAGCCCGTCTCCCTGCCGCATGACCAGCGAAAAAATGCCAGTCGTCACCAAAGCCCCCAGTAACAAGCCGGCCAGGAAAAGCGAAAGCGATTTATTCATGAGTATTAGTTAACGGCTCCAGCTAGTCAGGATCAATCACAAACTTCGTAGCGAGACGCAGCGTGAGGTGCTTGGATACAAGG
>CAYUDZ010000011.1:4137-28517 GCA_964443575.1 uncultured Chthoniobacteraceae bacterium
GGCGCAGGATTTCGCTATGAGCTGTATGAGTACATACTGGGGAAATCCAAGCCCCACGCAGTATACAAGCGCCTCACGCTCTTGTCCTGCGTAGTCCCGATTAATCGGGACGAAGCAGGATGTCGCAGCCCCGACTACATCGGGGTCTGCGCTGCACTACGATAGATGGCTTGTGATTGATTCGGGCTAGATCCAGAGCATGGTCACTGTTATGATTATGATACTTACTCAAACCTTTTCAGGGTGGGTATTAAACTGCTCCGAACAATGCGGCAAAGTTTTCTTTTAGCTGCCGTGCCAAATCCTGCTCAGGAACCCCCAGTAGCTGCGAAACCAGACGGTAATTGCTCGCAATATTGGCCGGGTGGTTCAGTTGCCGCCACTTGCCTGAGGTAATTTCCCTGAGCTTTTCTGGACTGGGCATCTCCGGAGCATCTGTTTCGATCAGCAGCCGCTCCAATGGCATTGCACTTATAGTTAGCTGCAAGCGCTCCCTGTTCCTGTTAAACAGTGTCGCATTACAGCTGATATAGCCACCGAGCTCTAACAGGCGCCGTAGCACATCACTGCTGCCAGTGAAACCATGGACCAGAAAGCCACATTCCGGCAATGCCGCCTGCTCCAGGATTGCCAGTAGTTTGCCCCATGCTTTGTAGCAATGGATTGTCACTGGTCTGTTATATTGATGCGCTAATGACAGCTGGTCCAGCATGGCCTGCTCCTGGGCGTGCATCGACTCTTTACTGCCACCATCCAGGCCGACCTCACCAATGCCACTGCGACTTGCAGCAACCTCAGCCTCAAGCTTGGCCTGCCAGTCGCTCCCAATAGCATCCAAGTACCAGGGGTGAATTCCATAACATGGCAAAACTAGCGGCTCATCATATGCTAGTTCACGCACCGCTTGCCAGTCCGCTACGCTGGTCGCATTGACCACACAACGCTCAACACCGCGTTCAATTAATAGCCTTCTTACCGCGGCCCAGTCCTCGCGGATCTCATCAAATTGCAGGTGACAGTGAGCATCATATAACTTCAGCATAAGCTTGCGGCCTGCCTCCGGATTGCTGCAATAACATTAGCCAGACCATTCTGCCTGGTTGGCGATAACGTTGCTAAAATGTTTAACTGCTGCAACAGATCGGTCTCGTAAGCGGCAGCTGCAGCAGGGGCAACTCCCTGGTAGACATCGGCTATTAGTCTTGCTAACCCTTTAACTAAAGAAGAGTCAGAGTCCAGGGATATGGTCAGTTTCCCCCCTTCGCAGCTGGCAATTAGCCAGACCCGTGACTGACAACCCGGCACCAGGTTGGAATCGACTTTGTCCTTCTCGTCCGGTAGGCCAACTTCACAGCGATGTCCACTGACCGCCATCAGGCGCTCTTGCGGATCCGGTATCAAATTGTACCGTTCGACCAGATCCAGTTGTTTTTCTGCTGGGCTCATTGCTGAAAATTGTGCATTGAAGTCGCCGTTTGCAAGTCGCATTTGAACTTTGCAATCAAGTTAATCCAGGACAATAGTTGAGGGTCTTGCTGACCTCAAAGCAAAAACGTCAAATGGTGCGGGAGGATGAAAAACACTTCCTGGTGAACCAATTTTTACGCATTGGCCTGTATACAATTGCAGCAATCTGCGTGACTTATGCTATCTACTCATTTACCCGGCATACTTTAAACAATGTAGCTTACGATGAGTTGCTGAGCGCGGCACAAGCTGCGCTTGCGGAGGAGAAAGAGAACACCGCGCTGCAACTTGCCGGAGAAGCCCTAACCCGCCGACCTGATGGTATTGAGGCGCTGACATTAGCAGCCAATCTGGCTGATAGCCTCAATGCGCCGGACCGGGTGAGATTAAGAATGAGGCTGGTAGCCGCAAAGCCCGACTCGGTCGAAGAGAAAATCAAATTGGCCGACACCGCGCTGGAGCATAGCTCAATCAAGCTTGCAGCAGAGACATTAGCTGCCATTCCTTCCGAATACCAGGAGTCTGCAGAGTTTCTCGCTGTATCGTCGAAGCTCGACCATAAAACAGGGAACCCTGTAGCTGCCGAAAAGAAACTCGCCCGCGCGATTGCTGTTGCTACTGACCCGCGTGACTATCAACTGCGTTTAGCGGAATTGTATGTCAGTTTGGAAAAAGCGGGCGCAGGAGAAATCATTCGATCGCTGCTGCAACAGCCACAGCTTGATGCCGATAGCCAGTTGACCGTGTTGCGCCTTGGAGCCAATGATAAACATTCATCTCCGCAGGAAAGATTCCGCTACGCGCGGCACGCTGTCATACTCGATCAGGCAGAGTACCAGGACTATTGCAACTATATCAGCTTAGCTATCGTCACTGCCGAATCGCCCGATGGCCTGATTACAAATTTGTTGACAGAGATTTCCCAGCCACAGTTGATCCACCGAGCTGGTCTGTACGCATTGCAGTTAGACCAAACCGATAGTGTCTCAGCAGCACTAAAAAATTTAAAACAAGCTGGTGTTGCATCGCCACATTTACTCGCGCTCGAGGCGGCCGTGATGGCGAAAACAGTGCGTTGGCATCAACTGCTGGCTACCCTTGAGAAAGCCGATTGGGAGCAGTTGAAATACCTGCGGGGGGCTTATCAATCGCTGGCATTACGCAATTCGGGTGGTAGCGCCGCGTGGAAATCCTACTGGAGTGAAGCTATTCGCGAGGCAGCCAATTCATCTGTTTCGCTCAATCTGCTGCTGGATACTGTCAGTCAATGGCCATTCTGGGAGGTCGAAACCATTGATGCCCTGTGGCAATTTGTTGCCTCAGGCAACAACGTAGAAGCCGCACTCAGCGCACTTTACAGCAGGTACCTCGCATTACAGGACGCCGGAGGTCTGCTCAAGGTAGTGACCGCCGTGCGTGAACGCAAACCGGACGATCCACTGATCAAAAGCGAATTTGCAAGGCTTTCACTGCTGCGCAGGATCCAACTGGACAATGCCTTCAGGCTGGCCGCTGAGGCCTACCGCGAACTGCCGGATTCAACTTATGCCAAGGTGACCCAAGCCTTCGCTATCTCCACTGCAGGCTCACATGAAAAAGCTCTGACTTTACTGGAACCCCTCAATCAGCAGGCTCAGGAAGATCCCGAAATAGCCACTTACATGGCAATTATTCTCGCCCGCGCTGAGAAATTCACCGAAGCCAAATCCTATGCAGCGATCGCCAGAACATCCAAGCTACTAAACGAAGAAGAAAAATTGCTGCCTTAACTCACATCAATTTCGATCAAGTGACCTGCCAGCTTCAACTGAAGTTTTGCATCTTCTCCAGAACAGCCAACGCCTGCTTGTCCTGCAGCGCCCGTGTTGCCAGCTCCAAGCCATGACCGATTTCTTCGGCAATCCCGCAAACCGTTAAGGCAGCAGCAGCGTTCAAGCAGACAATATCTCTAAACCAAGGTTCCGACTCTCCACGCAAGATGCCGTCGATAATCCCGGCACTGGCCGTGGCACCATCACACACCAATTTTTCAGCCGCGACCTGCTGGATACCCAAGTCTGACGGGTCAAACTCGTAAGCCAGTACCTCGCTGCCCGTAAAAGCTGCTACCGAGGTAATGCCAGACAGGGAAAATTCGTCCATTCCGCGGTCAGCTCCGGCATCACCATGCACCGCCCAGCCCGCGCGACGCCCGAGTTGACGAAAGAGTTCTGCAAATGTTTCGAGAAGCTCTCGACTATAGATGCCGGTCATCTGGTAGTCCGGTTTGGCGGGATTAAGCAGTGGCCCGAGCAGGTTGAAAACCGATGACTGACCTTGCTCCGCTAACAACTTGCGTGCCGGCACGACAGCTTTAAACGCCGGATGATAGAGCGGTGCAAAGAGAAATACCGCACCGCAATTGGCTAGTGCTTCCCGCGCCTGGTTTACCGGCAAATCAATGCTGATCCCCAATTCTTCGAGGACATCCGCCCCGCCGGATTTCGAGGTGACGCTACGGTTGCCATGCTTCACTACCGCCGCCCCGCAGGCGGCGGCAACGAACATGACGCAGGTCGACACGTTAAACAGCCCAAGTCGGTCGCCGCCGGTCCCGCATACATCCAATAAGGGACCGCCAAAATCCTCTGCATGTATTCCGGGATCCTGGGCGTGCTGCAACAAGCCTTCTGTCAGTGCTGCTATTTCAACCACTGTCTCCCCTTTCGCCCGCAGTGCCGCAAGAAATTCAGCTTTCTCTGCTGCGCTAATGCTCTCGTCCAGCAACTGCGCGACTGCAGTAGCCGCGGCCGTGCTATCCAGATCCAAGCCTTCGTTTAGCTTTGCGGTCAGTTCGTTCATCGCCGCTTACCCCCGCCTGATTTGTGAGCCTTTGAAATAGATGTGAAATCGGAAAACTTTTTTATGCTGGCGAATAATCTCACCGGTTTCCATCTCAACTTTTTGCGGCACTTCTATTTTGTGGATATCGGCGATCGCCTGGTAGCCACGTTCAGAAAATACATCAATCAGCATGGCCACCGCACCACTCTTCTTAAACAGCTTGTCTTCAGTGTTAATATTGGCCCGCCCGGACATCGCATGCCGGATTACTATCGGCATCATCTTGCTGTCGATAAAATCAACTACCTCGGCGAACAGTTCCGTCTGCTCGATTTCGTAGCTGTCCAACCGCCGCACAAGATCCTGGCGCGCGTGCTGAACTATCTCCGAAGAGAGCGGCAAGGATCGCAGCCGGTCAAAGGTACGGGGGTCCAACTCCAGCGAGCTTTGGTAATGCAACTCACGTACGATGTTCTGCTGGACGACGTCGAGTGGTTCCTGCGCATTAATAAAATGAAAGTGGAAAATCTGCTTCAGCGAAACCAGTGCATCATAGGTGCGCTCCTTGAAGACGCGGTAGCGGTTGCGTGCCAGATCCTCATTGTAGTCGGTCGGCCGCTCTTCCAGCAGTTCACCAACACCCGAGCGATTGACTTCCTCGTTATGTGCCATTACTTGACGGCCACGCTTCATTTGCCGGCGCACGCTTTCATTTTCATCAACAAAAAGAACCATGATATGAAAAATAGGTTGCTTGAAAAACACGGCTTCATGGCTGGAGGCAAATTCACGCCGCAATTCGATCATCTTCGCGTGCAGAAGTTTCAGGCACTCCACCTGCACCATGGTACGCGGAAACCCATCAAGCAACGCCCCATTCTGTAACTTTGGCTCAAGCAATTTACGCAAAATAATGTCGACCACCTCACGATCACCTACCATGCCACCACGGGCCTTGATGCTTTCTGCTTCAGGGCTATTAAGTAAATCACTGACCACAATTGGTTCCGCAGTAATATCGCGCAGTTCCAGAATAAACTTGGTATTGGTTCCCTTACCGGCACCAGGTGCACCTCCAAGCAGGATAAGTTCTTTCGGAAACCTTAGATGTTGGCGGCCGTAGTCTTCTTCGAGTGCCGACCAGACGCTATTAAAAATGATTTGAGCGTCTTTAACTTCGAGATCCACGGGGGCTTGTGGCTTGGTGGATTTTGGATCGATTTGGCTTACCTGACTCATGCGAGGTCATAATCTTTCCCTAATCCATCTGCAAAGCAAGTGCCGAAAGCGGCCAATCGCTCGACGACACGCTCAATCGGTAGTCCGATGACATTGCTCAGCAAACCGTCAATCCTCTCAATGATCAATTCGCGATATTCCTGTGCCGCATAACCACCCGCCTTATCGAGCGGTTGTATCAATTCGAGGTATTCCTTGATCGCCTCATCACCCAGCGGCTTGAAAGCCACTGCCGTGGCCTCGCAGAATTTATCCATCCGCCCATCTGCCATGCGTATGATACATACCGCAGTAAATACGGTATGGGTACGTCCGGACAAGCGCCGCAACATGTCTGCCGCTTCAGCAAGATCTGCCGGTTTACCAAGCGACTCACCATCGATTGCTACTACGGTATCCGCACCAAGTGTTGGCAGTAACGGGAACTTAGCAGCTACCGCCTGCGCCTTGCTTTGCGCATGGCGCATCGCCAGTGCCTGCGGCGATAGTCCGGGTTGCGGTTTTTCTTCGACATTACTAGGCTGCGCCAGAAAGCTGATTCCCGCCTCACGCAGCAAATCGCTACGGCGTGGAGATGCAGAGGCCAACACCAGTTGGGTAGATTTGGCAGACATGGGATCTAGAGTGGCGCCGCTTCTCTCAGGGCTTCCTGCAACCCTTGTATTTCGCTATCTGAGGTTAATTTTCCACCATCCTGGGAAGTGATATAAAAACTATCCAGCACCCCGCCTTTTTCCGTTGAAATGCGGGAGAGTACGATATTCACGCCGGCCTTGGTAAAGCCGCCCAATATGTCGTGGAGCAATCCCAACCGGTCAGGTGTCTGGATATCGACCACCGTGAAAGTAGGATGAGCATCGTTGCTGATTGTAATCCTGGTGGGGAACTGGATCTCACGGCTGAGATGGTATCCGGTCTCGTCACGTTTTTTCTCCAGTACACAGTTGAAGTCATATTGTGGATCCTGCAGGGAACTCTTCAATGCTTCTTCTACCTGGTTAATGTCGGAGCTGTGGGTCACCGCCCCGAAGTCGGTATCACAAACACGAAATACATCCAGCACCAGATTATCGTCTCGGGTATAAATATCAGCGCTAAGAATATTGATCCCAGCGATCGCAAATGAGGCAGCAATCCGCTCCAGCAATGCCTTGCGGTCCCAGGTGCAAAAAAGAACCTCAGTATGGCCACTCTCCTGATGCGGAATCCAGCGCATCGCGGGCAGCAGCGGCGACAGTTCATCGTTGCTATTCAACAGCTCCAGGAACTCCCTGAACAACCGCAGGTGGTCGGTGATTTCAGCGGTCGAAAAGTTGTTGAAATAAATTGCCGGCATCGAGTCAAAGTGGGCATGCAGCTCCTCATCAAAAGAACCGTCAAGTTGCCTGGCAACCTGCAAGAACATCTCGCTCTTCTCGGGTGCAAGATCTTCAAAGTAGCGCTTGCCCTCTTCAAAGTAACCCTTGGTGCTACGATACAGCCGCCATACCAGCGCCTCCTTCCAGTCCGACCAGGTCGACTCGCCGGTCGTTCCCATCCCATCGGCGTAGGTCAGCAACATCAAAGCATCCAAATACCTCTTGCTGCGGATGATCGTGGCAAATTCTTCGATGGTCGCAGGATCATCGAGGTTGCGGCGCTGGGAAGTAAGCGACAACTGGGTGTGGTTATCCACCAGGACGATCAACTCCTTGCGCCGTTCCGGGCTGAGCTGGAGCCGCTTCGCCACCTGCTGGGCAAAAATAGTGCTCTCTTCAGCATGATGGCGCGAGTCGGTAGCCCGACCAGTATCATGCAGCAGAATAGCCAGATATAGTACGAAAGGATCCTGCAACTTCTCAAATAAGCGACGGTAGCCGGATAGTTTCTGGTCTTCGGTGTCAATCAACTTGTCCAGCATTTCAACAACCCTCAGTGTATGCTCATCTGCCGTGTAACGATGGTAAAACTCATGCTGCACCAGGCAATCGAGTGCTCCAAACTCCGGGATGTAAGCACCCAATACCTCGGTCTCATGCATCATTCGCAGGATCCGGCCGACTTCACCTTTTTTGGAAAGTAGTGCCTGAAATATCTCGCGCGCCGATTTCGAGTATTGGATGGTGCGGTCAACCACCTCCTTACGACGGGTTATAAACTGCATCAGCTGCGGGCTTAGCGACAGCCTGCGCTGCTGTGCGTGCAGAAAAACCCGCAGTATCCTTAGTGGATCCTCATCAAACATGTTGCGATCGCCACGATAAATACGCCCGTCGCGAACCACAAACCCGTCCATCAGCTCGGTCTCCTGCGAACCGCTGCCCAGGATCCCAAAGAACTTGCCTCCCTGGTCGCGCTCCTCACGCAAAGTTAACGCAAGCCTATTGGCCACCGTGTTGGTTATCCGGTTGATGTCCCGCGCATGACGGTAGTAGTCACGCATGAATTCTTCACTGCGATGGATAATGTTCTGCTGCGGGTAATCAAATTTATTCGCTATTTGCCCCTGGTAATAAATCGTTAGCTGATCGGTGACGCGGCCATGCTGCAAATGCAGCTCCGTGCGCGTACGCAACAAAAAATCGTAGGCGCTTTCCAGCAGGGCACACTCTTCTTGCAGCAGAATCTGGCGGTCGACCAACTGCTCGTAATGGCGCACCCCCTCCTTGAAGTAGGTAATCCATGAGAGGTTTTGATAATCCCTGAGTCCACCAACCCCATTCTTAATATTCGGTTCCTGTACAAAGACTGTATCCCCAAACTTCACATGCCTCTCACGCTGGTTTTTTACCCGCCACTCAACATACTGCGCCTCTTTGCCGTCAATGCACTTGCGTTGAAATAAAGTGTAAAACTCCTCAAATAACGTGCCATCACCGCAAATTCTGCGCGCTTCAAGCAGCGCGGTCAGCGACAGGTAATCTTCGCTGGCATGCTGGGCAGCTGATGCAGCCGTCCTGGTCGAATGTCCAACTTTAAACCCCATGTCCCATAAGGTGTATAGCACCCGCTCAATCGTAGCATTAACTGCTGCAGAAATCTGGTTGCCGGCATCATGCAAAAACATGATATCGATGTCGCTGTATGGGTTCAATTCGCCGCGCCCGTAGCCGCCAACCGCTGCCAACGCCAACCGCCGAGCACCAGCATCATCACCCAGTCCGCAATGACTACGCGCGTGCTCGTAAATTGCTGTCAGGAAAATGTCTATCAGGTGCGCACGCCGCACGCAGTATTCGCGACCGCCTGCACCATTGGCATGCAGGTCATACAAGCGCTCTTCTTCGCTATTGTAAAACTCCAGATACTCCTGCAAGCAATCCTGCGGGTTGCGATCCTGCAAACCAGCCAGAGTGTCGGCTGCACGGGATCGAATGTCTTCTATGCTATCGGTACCTTTAAACATTTGGTTTTCCTGCTAACTACTGCGCGCTTCTACACCCGACTCCACGCCCGGTCAATAATTCCACTCCAATACAAGCCAAAAATCCTACCATTAACCCGGATCAATCACAAACTTCGTAGCGAGACGGAGCGTAAGACGCTTGGGTGCATGGCAGGCGCAGGTGATATGGTATGCCGACACCTCGTTCAAAACATGCAAATCACTTTGCAATGCTATGTGACAGCATAGATTTATAAAGTTTATACTTCTCACTTGCCAACAGATAAGGTAAAGTTAAAGCACTTTACGAAAGTTGTATCACCAAACAATGAAACGCCTGCTAGAAAAATTACCACTATTGCCGGTGCTAATAGCTGTCATGATCGCAGCCGGCTGTGGGCCTATTCTACGCACCCACCAGTTTAATGAGGCCAAAGAATATTTCGTTGCCACCCCGCTGACTGAGCATACTCCGGGCAAAGGGGCAAAGGCCAGTTGGCATCTGATTAAAGACCCCGAGGCTTCAGCACCCATGCTGCTCGATAAACTAACCGATGAAGACCCGGTGAACCGGGGTGTAGGCATCATCCTATTGCAGGCCACGGGAGGTCAAAAATACCGTGAGCAATTGGTCGAAGCGCTGAATTCTTATGACTGGTCGAACGCTCCCGGGCACATGGAATCATATATTTCCATGGTCAAAGATGATATCCAGGCAGGCCGCAAGGGCGTTGTCGAGGAATAACCAACAGGAACTAATTAATGATGACTTCAGGACTTTTATTACTAGTTGTTTTAGCCGTACTCGTCGGCGTTCTACTACTCGTAGCCATCTGGGCGATCGGGTCATACAACGGGCTGGTGAGCTTGCGCAACCGTTTCAAGAATGCTTTCGCCCAAATTGATGTCCAGCTGAAGCGACGCCACGACTTAATCCCAAACCTGGTCGAAACCGCCAAGGCCTACATGCAACACGAGAGCGGGACACTCGAAGCGGTAATCCAGGCTCGAAATAGCGCAGTCAGCGCTCGTGAGACCGCAGCAGGCAACCCCGGTGATCCAAGTGCGATGCAGAAACTACAGGGTGCTGAGGGTGCCCTTGCAGGCACCTTGGGCCGCTTGTTCGCTCTCTCGGAGAGCTATCCGGATTTGAAAGCTAACCAGAATATGATGCAGCTGACCGAGGAGTTGACAACAACCGAGAACAAAGTTGCATTCAGCCGCCAAGCCTACAACGACGCGGTCATGCACTATAATACCAAGCGCGAATCATTTCCGGTCAACTTTATTGCCGGCGCGTTTAACTTTGGACCGGCTGAGTTGTTTGAACTCACTGATGAGGCGCAACGCGAGGCGCCCAAAGTGGAATTTTAGCACCACTGCGGCTTGCCGGGCATAGGATGGACTTCTTCGCTAGCCAGGAACGCGCGCGCAAAAAAACGACACTGCTGGTGGTGTATTTTGCCCTGGCAGTAGTTGGAATTATTGCCTCGGTTTATTTCCTGCTGTTTTTTCTCGGCTTTCACACGCTGGGCATCGAGCGCGATTCGGCAGCAGCAGTTGCTGCGGCCGGCAGCCTCTGGCAGCCTGAGATGCTGGGAGTGGCTGCCGGGGGTGTCAGCTTGCTGGTTGGCATCGGCTCAGGAGTCAAAACCATGCAGCTTTCCAGCGGTGGCGGGGTTGTTGCCCGGGATCTCGGTGGTCGCTTGCTGGATCCGGCCACTACGGACTTGGCCGAAAAAAAGCTGATGAATGTAGTTGAAGAAATGGCATTGGCTTCAGGCGCCCCGGTTCCCGAAGTGTATGTGATGGATCAAGAGCGCGGGATCAATGCATTTGCTGCCGGCAAATCACCGACAGACTCAGCGATCGGCGTGACCAGGGGATGTATCGAGTCGCTTAGCCGCGATGAGCTACAGGGGGTCATTGCGCATGAATTCTCACATATCCTGAATGGCGACATGCGGATCAGTACACGGTTGATAGGCCTGCTGCAGGGGATCCTGATTTTAGCGATTATCGGACAAATTCTTTTGCGGGCCTCGTTTTGGACCGGCGGTTCTTCGCGTGACAGTAAGGGTGGAGCTATCCCGATTTTGCTGCTCGGCCTCGGCCTGTTGGTCATCGGTTACATCGGCGTGTTTTTCGGCAAGCTGATCAAGGCTGCCATCTCGCGCCAGCGGGAGTTTCTGGCCGACGCCTCGGCAGTCCAGTTCACGCGCAACCCGGACGGCATCGGCGACGCCCTTAAAAAGATCGGGGGTCTCCACTCAGGCTCGCGTATCGAATCGCCGCGCGCCGAGGAAGCCAGCCATATGTTCTTTGCCAATGGGATGCGCGCGTCATTCCTCGGTATGCTGGCCCCCCATCCGCCGCTGCCCCAACGCATCAGGGCGCTCGACCCACAGTGGGACGGCGAATACCTGCAAGTTACACGGGTTGCTGACCGGCAGCCCACTCGTTCGTCAGCTGACGCCGCCACTCCCCCGCCATTGCCATTTCCTTTTCCTGGCTCAGCAGGTGACAGCATGGCATTTCCTCCCTTTGATCAGGGTGGCATCATCGGCGCCGCCACCGGTGCAGTCATTCTCGCTGAAGCCGCCGGCATGCGCGACGATCTGCTGGCGTCAATCGATGTTCATGAGGCACCCAATGCCATTGCCATGATATACACCCTGCTACTCAGTAATGAGCCAGCATTGCGGGCCCGGCAACTCGATCATCTGATGCAAAACTCACCTGCTGCCGTTACTGCTGCCTTGCCGGTAGCCCAGCAGACTTTTGAGAATCTGGATCAGGACCGTAAGTTACCGCTGGTGGATTTATGTATTCCCGCACTGCGCCAGCTATCCGCCCCGCAATACGACAGCTTCCGCGCCGACATCGAATACCTGATCACTTCCGACCAGCAAATTGACCTGTTCGAATTCTGCCTGAAAGCCATCCTCGAACGCAGGCTCGACACATTTCACAAGGGTGCTGAAAAAGCAGTGGCAAATATTCGTAAGGCAGCCGACGCCCGGGCAGAAATTCAACTCCTACTGTCCGCGTTGACCCACTTGAGCGGCTCATCTGCACCGCTCGAAACATTCACCGCAGCCACCAAAAGAATCAATGCCGTCGGCGTCGATTGGCAACTACTACCACTCGATCAATGTGGCGTCGATGCCATCGATTCCTCATTGCAGAAGTTATCAGGTGCCATGCCGATGGTGAAAAAGAATCTGCTTTTTGCCTGTGGCCAACTGGTCATGGAGGATCAGCATGTGACCCGCTCGGAATTGCGCCTGTTGCGCGCAATCGCCGAATTACTTGACGTCCCGATCCCGCCATTCGTTAAAACCTCCGGCTGATAAACAATCCGCTAACTTCCTGAGTTAAACCGCACCAGCTTTAACCAGTCGATTGAACCGTCTTGCTTACAAAATTTCTCGATAAACTCTTTAGTGAACAAGTTTACCGTCTTCACATATTGCTCATCGAATGATTTGTTACGCCGTTTAGCCTGCTGGCCAAGTGGTTCTACCATTTCCAAATATAAATGAGGTAATCCCGAGAGAAATTCCCAAAAGTCCTGTCCACAATACTTGAAGTAATCACCTTTATCAGGTGTCGCGGTGCGACCGTAGCAACAACCATTTACTGCTCCGATGCGCAGTTTGGAATCGCTGGTGCTCAAAGTTCGTTTGGCCGCAAGAAAATCAGATTTCATCTTTTTGATTTGGCTGGAATTACCCCAGTTGGGCCCAGATTTAATCGACACAATGTAGCGAATTTTCTCCCGGTCAAATTCAAGGTCGATGCCCGGAATCCCTGATTTCCACCCGGCACTAGTGAGTTTACTCACATATATTGCCAGTTGTTCCAACCACTCTCCGAATACTGTTTCTTCATTGGAAGATAGAAAAGCTCCGGTTAGAGCGCGTACTATAGAGTCTGCAGACTCCATGCTTTTAGCTTTGAACAAATACGGATTCTTCTTTTTCAGTACTGTTTCAAGCTTCAGGTGTTGCAGGCAGTTCAGGCGCTTCCGATGAAAATCGGGAATATTTTCTACTACATAAGCTTCTATTTGCTTAAGCAGGTCTGCTGCCATAACGACCCTCGGGTTCATCCAGTAGCTGCATATCCAATAAATCAACCTGATCACGCAGTTGCTGGTAATAATCCGGATAAATCTCTATGCCGATCGATGGCCGACCCATTCTACTGGCAACTAAGTTAGTGGTTCCAGAACCGGTGAAAGGATCCAGTACAGTATCTCCCTCGATGGTAAATAACTTGATAAACCACTCGGGTAAGGATTCTGGAAATGCAGCACTATGCTTCCGATTGGCACACTCGGTTGCCAAGTATAGTACGTTTGTAGGGTAAGCTTTGTCACGCGTAAGCCAATTGGATATATTCTTTCCAAAACCACTGCCTACCTTGGAATTGTCGCGTCGTTTGTCTGTGTTGCTAAGATTACGTAATCTGCTCTTAGCCCAATTTCCCATCGGCACCATCACCGCTTCCTGGTACATGGAAAACTTTTTTTCTTTATTGAATTGCAGTAATCTTTCCCAGGAATCCCTGAACCGATTCGGCCATTTCCCCGGATAACTATTTTTTTTATGCCAAATGAACTCTTCTGTCCATAACCACCCCTGCTCACGCATTTTAAGGATTAATTCCATCACATAGGTGCTTCTTTCGCCATCCACCACCTTCTCCTTAATATTCAGCATAAATGTGCCGGTCGGCTTGAGCACTCGCTTGAGCTGGTCGGTAATTGGCAAAAACCAATCAACATACTCATGCGGCCGAATTCCTCCGTAGGTATCTTTTCTTTGGTCGGCATAGGGTGGTGAGGTAAAGATCAGGTCAACTGAATTCTCAGGCAAATCCTCGAGTATGTACCGACAATCGCCCAGATATAGATCAATTCTGGAATTGGTTCTGGCATAATAGGTAACCATTATTTTTTAGGATATCACATCATCTTGTGCTAGCAAGATTCAATATGTCAATACTTACACTGTGTTAAAGAACAGCTTTGCAAAAGTTCATGCCCTGTGGCCAGGCGGCAACTGGCCACGGCCTATGCTACCAGCCACTTGGCAATGTCACGCTTGAGTTCATCGGTCAGGTTAACCCCGTACCGCTTGTCGGCCTGGACGCATACCCGACGCCCGTCCGGATAACGGAATTCCAGTCTCACTGGCCGTCTGCCCGGATAACGCAAGATGGCGCGCCTGACACTTTCGATCTCATCGGCTGCGGTCTTTTCTACGGTAAAAATCAAGGTAAGTGGGCTCCCTTCGCCATCCGGCTTAACCCTGCTGATTTCCCGCGCAGTTAAGCGCAGGCTGTCATCGCGCTGGCTGGCTCTGCCGACCACCATCACCACTGCGCCCACTTCGAGCAAGGCCGCCGTCTTGGAGTAAGTATCACTCCAGACCATCACCTCGATGGTACCGCTGAGGTCTTCCAATTGCAGGATCGCAAACGGCTTACCATCCTTTTTGCCAAAACGCTTGTCCACTGCCAGCAGCACCCCTGCAATCCGCTGGTTGTCAGGCTCACCGGATTCTGCCAGCGAAGCAACCGGAGTGACGCTCATGTGGTCGAACTCTTTGCGATACCTATCCAGTGGATGCCCGGTGACGTAAAACCCGAGCAGCTCTTTTTCGTGAGCTAATTTTTCTTCGATTGACCACGGCTCAAAATCAATTGCAGTCGCTGCCACTGGATCTGACTCCTCTTCGTCTATCAGCTCAAATAATGACGCCTGGCCGCTGGCCCGGTCACGGTGCGCCTGGGCCGCCGAGGCCATCGCCTGCTCGATTGATGCAAATAATTCAGCCCGGTCCCTACGGGAAAAATCAAAAGCACCCGCCTTGACCAGGCTCTCCAGGATCTTCCTGTTAACCACCCGCGAGTCAAGCCGCGCACAAAAGTCATCGATGCCAGCAAACTCGCCACCTGCCTGCCGCTCACGCACTACTGCTTCCATGGCTGCTTCACCGACATTCTTGATTCCGGCCAACCCGTAGCGAACAGCGATACCATCACTAGCTCTTTCAGGCGCGAACTCTAACAACGAGCGGTTAATATCGGGCGGCAAGATGGCCACGCCCATGCGTTTACACTCACCGACAAAGACAGAGATCTTTTCCGTATTATTGATCTCATTGCTTAGTAACCCCGACATGAACTCAACCGGATAGTTCGCCTTCAAGTACGCTGTGCGATAGCTGACAATGCCATAGGCGGCACTATGGGATTTGTTAAAGCCATAACCCGCAAACTTCTCCAGCAAGTCAAAGATGCGGCTGGCTTTGTCTTCACTGATGCCATTGATCTCACCGGCGCCTTTGATAAAGCGCTCGCGTTCCTTGGCCATTTTTTCGACATCTTTCTTGCCCATCGCGCGACGCAGTAGATCGGCTTGGCCAAGCGAATAGCCAGCCAGCAGATTCGCAGCTTTCTGCACCTGCTCCTGGTAGATCATGATGCCGTAGGTATCGGCGCAAACCTCCTCCAGTAGCGGATGTTCATACTTGATCCTGGTTTCACCTTTTTTGCGCTTGATGTAGTCAGGGATCAGGTCCATCGGCCCCGGCCGGTAAAGCGCAATCAGTGCTATAATATCGTCGATACTGTTGATATCAAATTTGCGGCACAGGCTCGCCATCCCGCCCGACTCCAACTGGAATACGCCGGTGGTTTCACCCCGGTTTAGCATATCGAAGGTCTTACGGTCATCCAGCGGGATATCCTCAATCCTAAAGCCGGGGCTACCGCGCTGGACCAGATTTTCCGCCGTTTCAATCACCGTCAGATTTTTCAACCCAAGAAAATCCATCTTCAGCATACCAAGATCAGTCAGTGGATTCATCGCATACTGGGTAACCACTTCACCTTCTTTTCCTTTGCACAATGGGATGTAATCAGACAGGTCACGGTCGCCGATAACCACACCGGCGGCATGGACACCGGTATTGCGCACCAGGCCCTCGAGCAGGCTGGCATATTCCCACAGCTGGGATGTTTGTTCCTCGCTCTCGACCGCCTGCTTCAACTCAGGGTTTTTGTCGATTGCCCCGGGAACTTTCTCACCCTTTTTATTGACCCTGCTGTTCAGCGTAATTCCAAGATCATTGGGGATCATTTTTGCAATCCGATCCGCCTCACCATAACTCCAGCCGAGCACCCGCCCGACATCACGCACCGTATTCTTGGCCCCCAGCGTGTTAAAAGTAACGATATGTGAGACTGCGCGCTCACCATACTTTTCACGCACATAATCGATGACTTCACCGCGACGATTCACACAAAAATCAATATCGATATCCGGTGGACTCACCCTCTCAGGGTTCAGAAAGCGCTCAAATATCAAACCGAAGCGCAGCGGGTCGACATCGGTTATGCCCAAGGCATAAGCTACCAGTGAGCCGGCTGCCGAGCCACGCCCCGGTCCTACTGGGATCCCCCGATTACGCGCATGGTTAATGAAATCCCAGACGATCAGAAAGTAACTGACAAAGCCCATCCGTTCGATCACATCCAACTCGTAATCCAAGCGCTCGAGCAAGGCCGGCTCCTGACCGACACGTTCTTCAAATCGTTCCGATAAGCCTTTATAGCAAAGTTCACGCAGGTAGGTTTCGCGCTGCTTGCCTTCCGGTGGAGTGTAGTCGGGATAGCGGGACTTCCCAAATTCCAGCTCCAAACTGCAACGCTCGGCTATCCGCAAGGTGTTATCACAGGCTTCCGGCAGGTCGGCAAATAGCTTGCGCATCTCTTGCGGCGACTTGAAGTACAGCTCCTCACTGTAGCGCATCCGCCGCTCATCGGCCACCATCGAGCCGGTGCCAATACAGATCATCACATCATGCGCTTCATGGTGCGAACGCTCCAGGAAATGCACATCGTTCGCCGCCACCAGCCCGAGCCCCAGATCACCGGCAATATCGACCAGTTGGGCATTGCATTCATCCTGGGCTGCCATGCCATGGCGATGTAATTCGACAAAAAAGTTTTCCGCCCCGAAGATGTCGCGATATTCGGCCAAACTGGTCCGCGCCTGCTCGACTTTGCCGGCCTGCAAATGACTATTGGCCTCGCCTTGCAGGCAACCGCTAAGACAAATAATGCCCTCGCTGTGCTGTGATAACAACTCCTTGTCCACTCTGGGCTTGTAATAAAATCCGCTCAGGTAGGCTTCCGACACCAACTTAATCAAATTGTGGTAGCCGGTCATGTCAGCCGCTAGCACGGTCAGGTGATAGGCTGCGTCAGAAGCCGACGATGACTTGCGCTCCTGGCGGTCTCCAGGTGCGACATACAGTTCACAGCCAATGATCGGCTTGATGCCCGCTGCTGCCAGTTCCTGATAAAAGTCTACCGCTCCAAAGACATTACCATGGTCAGTCATGGCGACCGCCGCCATCCCAAAGTCCCCCGCTTTATTCGCAATTTCTTTAATCCGAACCGCCCCGTCGAGTACCGAATACTGGGTGTGCAAATGCAAGTGAACGAAAGATTGATCAGCCATATCACTAACCTACCACAATGGTATGTCTATCTGTCGAGCAGCTAGCCTGAAAAAATACAAACTGCTACTGAGTGGTTTCTCCAGCCGCTTGAAAAGCCAGTAAAAACGGACTTTTGCGGACCCAACGCGTCCCGCTAAGGCGAAGAACAGTGCTGATTTTTTCATAAGTTTTAAAAATATCCAGGCAACCGGAATTAATTTTTCTCCAGATTTTATGACATTTTCCCTTGCAGTAACCCGTTAGGTTAGGTAAATAACTCGGCTCCCTTCGATAGAATACAAAAGGACGGTCCGGGAGTAGATCGAAGCCAAATAGTAAAATGCCCAAATCAAAATCGACAGCAAAGAAGAAATCGGCAGCTAAAAAAGCTGCGGCAAAAAAAGCCCCTGCCAAAAAAAAGGTAGCGGCAAAAAAAGCGGTAGCAAAAAAAAGCACGGCCAAAAAAGCGGCAGCCAAAAAGGCTACTAGCAAAAAAGCAGCAGCCAAGAAGGGCGCTAAAGCTAAAAAGGCTGAGGTTACTGTGGAACCCGTAAACCGTACTCCTAAATCAACCCACCCTGCAGCTTTTATCAAAAAACAAAACACCAGACTGTTGGAACTGCGCGATGCCATGCTCGACTCGATGATCGGCGTGGCGCGTGATAACCTGCGCTCGCGTGCCGAAGGCAATGAAGCCTCCGCATTTGGCATGCACCAAGCCGATGCCGGTAGCGATTCCTATGATCGCGATTTTGCGCTCAATTTGTTATCGCAAGAGCAGGATGCACTGTACGAGATAGACGAGGCACTTAAACGTGTCGAAGAGGGAACCTACGGGATGTGCGAAATCAGTGGCGAAAAAATCCCCCAGGCCCGCCTCGAAGCCATGCCGTTCGCGCGTTGTACCGTCGCATGCCAAACCCAACTCGAAAACGAAGCCAAAAACTCCAATTTCCGCCGCCAGGCCGGCTCACTCTTCGGATTAACCGATGGTGAGTCCAGCGGCAGCGACGATGACAGAAACGACTAGCTTAACTAAATTATGGCACAGGAAATCATAACCCTAGAATGTACCGAAGCGAAGGCTGAGGGCAAACCGGTCTCGCGCTACATGTCCACGCGGAACAAAAAAAGCCCGAATACCCCGGGTCGACTCGAAAAGAAAAAATACAATCCATTCTTACGCCGTCGTACCTTGCACCGGGAAACTAAATAAGCGACACTAAAACCATGGAACCAAAAAACGAAAAACGCCGCGCTAATTTACGCCGTTCCAATCGCACCATGCCGCGCCGCCGGATCGACATCGATACCGAAGCGATCGATTATAAGAATCCGGATTTGCTGCAGAAATTTGTTACCGAAAGCGGTAAAATCCTGCCGCGCCGTGTGACTGGTGTACCGGCTCACTTACATCGCAAGATCACGCGCGAAATCAAACGCTCGCGGGCTGCCCTGTTGATGAAGTAATCCGCCGGATTAGGGCATATCTAAATTCACCAGCGGTTACCCATTGCGGGAGAGCCACAATTGTGCTCAACTCTCGGCACTTGTTATGAGTACTGAGGAACTTGCCGAGACTTCACCTGCAGATGCCATGCTGCAGGCTGCCCAGACCCGCAATCCTCTTAAGAAGCTCTATTTCTGGACGTTGCACTGGGCCGCAACGCCCTACGCTCTGCCTGCCCTGATCCTGCTGTCTTTTACCTCTGCTTCATTTTTTCCCATCTCGCCAGATGTGCTGCTAATGGCATTGTGCTTCTCCCGTCCAAAAAAATGGCTCAGTCTTGCGGCCTGGTGTACCTTAGCCTCAGTGCTTGGCGGTATCCTCGGGTATTACATCGGCTGGGGATTGTGGGATGCGGTGGGCGAGCCAATCGTCCAGGCCTACCAGGGTGAGGAGGTGCTCGAGGAGGTCAAAGGGTGGTATGACGAGTTCGGCTTTCTGGGTATCCTGATGGCCGCAATTACCCCTGTCCCTTATAAGGTCTTCACCATTGCTTCAGGATTAATGCATTTCGACCTGATTCAGTTTACCGTTGCCTCGACCATCGGCAGGGGTGTCCGGTTCTTTGCCGTAGCCGGCCTGATCGGACTCTTCGGCAGTCAAGTCAAGCCGTTCCTGGAAAAGAACTTTGAGCTGACTGCCACGATCATGGTGATACTTGGCATCCTCGGTATTCTCGCGCTAAAATTCCTGTAACTTAATATGCGGCAACCGACAGAACCTGAACCTATCAAACCAGCACACGCATTTGGCAGTATCCTTGTCAGTCTGCGCAATAAATTGTTCACCGGAATCCTGGTGGCAGTGCCATTGGTCGTGACTATCTGGGTACTGAACCTGGCATATAGTTTCATCAAAGGAATCAGCGAGCCGATCCTGTCACAGATTGTCCTGCGCCCTGCTGATGCAGCCAACTCGATCACGCGGCTGACACTGGGTGACGTTCCAGGGGTCGCTTTTATCGTGACGCTGCTGATGCTGATATTGCTGGGGGTCATGGCCACCAACGTCTTTGGTCGCAAACTTATTGATTCATTTGAAAAAATACTGGTACGGGTACCCCTGGTCGCGACCATCTACAACGCGGTCAAGCAGGTGATGGAGTCAATCCAGCAGTTCAACCGCGGCGTCCGTTTCAAGCGGGTTGTTTACGTAGAATATCCCAGCCCGGGTTGTCGCCTGATTGGCTTTGTAACCGGGCAATACCACGAAAGCCACGCCGGCAAAGATGTCACTGCCGTCTTCATTCCGACCGCCCCTAATCCCATGACTGGCTTTGTAGTTGTTATCGAAAATGATAAGGTCATGGACAGTGACCTCGGCCTGGATGAAGCATCCAAAATGATCCTTTCAGCCGGCTTGGTCGGCCCGCATCGCGGCGCTACGTCGCAACCCCAGGAATAAATCGGGCCTCATTCGCGTAGCAAACTCTCTACCATGCTGAATAATTGATCAGGCGTGTAAGGCTTGTGCAAAAACTCCCGAATCCCCTCGTCAAGCAGCCGCTCGATCGCATCGCTTTCTGCATAACCACTAATGATAAGCACTCTAAGATCCGGTGCCAGTTGGCGCATCTTGAAATATAATTCTTCGCCGCTCATGCTTGGCATGGCCAAGTCGGTCAGCAACGCGGCAACCTCTGTGGCTAGCTCCGTAAATGCCCAAAATGCGCCCTCTGGTTCTGAAAATCCTATGACGCGATATCCTTTCGCAGCAAGTAAGGTGACCCCCACATTGAGGACTTGCGGCTCATCATCGACCACTAGCAATAATGGCTCGTCCGCCTCAAGGTTGCGATATATGCCACCATTGCGCTCAGTTGTCCCAGCTATGCCTGCGGCGTCCGGCATGACTTGTTTCTGACATTAATAACAATTGCAGCTGACGCTTACAGCTAATCGTTGACGGTTGCCCACCAGACTCCTCCGATAAGCAGAAAGAAAAATATGCAGAATGTGCCAAGCGTCAGCATGCGTCTGAAAATTCACAGTTTCGACAGTTCTGTCAATAACTAGATTTATTTTCGGTCACTCTCACTTTATCTGACCTTCACCACGCACCAGGTATTTGTAGGTCGTGAGTTCTTCCAATGCCATTGGTCCGCGTGCATGAAGCTTATCCGTACTGATCCCTATCTCCGCACCAAACCCAAATTCAGCTCCATCAGTAAATCGGGTTGAGGCATTCCAGTAGACCGCTGCTGAGTCGACCCGGGCAAGAAATTCCTCAGCCTTCTCCTGTGAACTCGTAATGATCGAGTCACTGTGGTGCGAACCATATTTCTCTATGTGATCGATTGCCTGGTCCAAGCTATCAACAATCCTGATGCTGAGGATTAGATCAAGATACTCCATCGTCCAGTCATCGGATGAAGCCGGCAATACTTCATCACCGAGGATTTGCCGGACACCTTCGTCGCCCCTCAGCTCCACCCCCTGAGCAGCCAACTCCTGCGCAACCAGGGGCAAAAATTTTCCGGCGACCGCCCGGTGCACCAACAGCGTCTCCAAAGCATTACACACACCAGGTCGCTGGCACTTGGAATTTACTACGACGCTGACCGCCATATCCATGTCCGCATCCTCATGAACATAAATCTGGCAGACGCCATGGTAATGCTTGATCACCGGCATGCGCGCGCTCTCGATAACTGCTTCGATCAATGGTTTGCCACCGCGCGGCACGATAACGTCAATTATATCGTCCATTTTGGCCATGACCTGCACCCCTTCGCGATCAGTCATCGGCAGTAAGCTGATACAATCCTCCGGCAAACCACAGCTAACCGCCCCGTCGCGTAACGCCTTAGCTATGGCCACATTACTGTTAATTGCTTCAGAACCGCCACGCAAAAGCACGCCATTACCGGTCTTGATGCAGAGTACTGCTGCATCACTTGTAACATTGGGACGTGATTCATAAATAATTCCAATTACTCCAATTGGTACACGTACTTTGGAAATCAGTAATCCATTCGGTCTTTGCCATTCACGGATCACTTCGCCAACCGGATCTGGAAGCTCCACAACTTTGCGGATATCGGCAATCAGTTTGTCGAGCCGCTTGTCGTCCAATAGCAACCGATCCAGCATCGCTGCAGAGAGATTTTTCTGACGGCCTACCTCCAGGTCCTTGGTATTTGCTTCCAGAATAGACTGGCGCTGCTGGTCCACTGCATCCGCCATGGCCAGCAAGACCTGATTCTTTTGCCCGGTCGACAACCGGCGCAGCTCAGAGGCAGCCTGTTTGACACGCTTCCCGAGAGCTTTGATCTGTGCTTCAGTATCCCGCATCACTACCCTAGAGAATCAGCTGCATCGGGTCTTCAATAGCTTCCTTGATTCGAACCAAAAAAGTAACCGCTTCACGCCCGTCCACCACTCGATGATCGTAAGTCAGCGCCAGGTTCATCATCGGTCGGGGCACAACCTCTCCATCTACCACTGTAGGACGCATCGTGATTGCATGCATTCCAAGTATCCCGCTTTGCGGCGGGTTGAGGATCGGGGTGCTCAACATCGATCCGTAAATTCCACCGTTGGAGATGGTGAATACACCGCCTTGCAAGTCATCAATTTGGATTTTTCCGTCTTTTGCTTTTTGCGCGTACTCGGCCAGCTCTTTTTCTAAAGCCGCAAACGACTTGCTGTCAGCATCCCTGATGACGGGTACGATTAATCCACGATTGGTCGATACCGCCACGCCAATATCGTAGTAGTGGTTTTGCACCAGATCTTCCCCATCAATACGCGCGTTGATGCCCGGTACTTCCTGCAATGCATTAACTGCAGCCTTGATGAAAAATGACATGAAGCCGAGCTTGATGCCATGCCGATCCTGAAAGCTCTCCTGCATCCGCTTACGGATAGTCATGACTGCCGTCATGTCGCACTCATTAAAGGTAGTTAATGAAGCTGTTTCCCGCTGCACGTTGACCAACTGCTGTGCGATCTTGCGCCGCAGCGGCGACATCTTGCGCCGTGTGGTGATGGCCTCCGCGTCAGCTTGATCAGCACGGCTGCGGGCCAACTCACCACTCTCTGATTTCACCATCGCACCCGGTGGCGGTTCCTCTGCATGTTCGGATGCCGTTTCAATCGCATCAGGCAGCCCGGTGCGTCCCGATTCTTCGCGCTGCTTGAGATAATTCACCAGGTCTTCTTTGGTGATCCGGTTACCGGGACCACTACGTTGTTCCACCTCCTGCGGGTCGACTTGCTTTTCTTCCAACATCCTGGCTACCGCGGGACCATGGCGCTGCGCATCATCCTCAGCAACTTGCTGCTTTTCTGTTGCACCTGCAGGCTCCGGCTCGCTACTACCTGCCTGTTGCTGCTCCGATTGTTCGTCGGTTACTGCAGCAGCATCTTCCCCATCGTCCGCTTTTTCTGATTGCTGGGATTCCTCAGCCGCCGCTTGAGCTTCATCGATTGTGGCTACCACCTCACCGACCTGCACCTCACTGCCCTCTTCGGACTGAATCTGCAAAACACCATCTGCTTCCGCTGCAATTTCTGTGGATACTTTGTCTGTTTCGAGGGTCAGTAATGGGTCGCCACTCTTGACCTGCTCACCATTTTTCTTATGCCAAACCGAAATAACTCCGCTTGATACTGATTCACCTACTGCTGGGATTTTGACTTCCTTGCTCATAATTACTCTATCCGATACCTTAGATCGTGTACGCCTGCTCGACCAACAACTTCTGGCGCCGGTTGTGCCGCGCCAGCGAGCCACCAGCAGGACTGGCACTCGCATCCCTGCCGGCATAATGAATTTCGACATTCAACAGCATGCTTAATTGCAATCCTACCTGGCTCCAGGCACCCATATTTTGTGGCTCCTCCTGACACCAGACAGTGCGCTCTACCTTTGGATATTGCCCGAACACTTTCTCGATCAACTCTTCATTGAACGGGTAAAGTTGCTCGATGCGTATGATGGCCGTATCCCTGATGTCGTTTTCGTCCCGGTAGCGCTTCAGCTCATAGTAAATTTTCCCTGAACAAAAAATCATCCGCCTGATGCTCCCCCGGTCATCAACCTGATCATCGAGAATGTCATGGAAATGGCCGCTGGTGAGTTCGTGCTCCCTGGACATTGCTTCCGGTGCTCTGAGCAAGCTCTTGGGCGTCATGATGACCAGAGGCTTGCGGAAATCGCGCTTGGTTTGCCGACGCAACAAATGAAAGTATTGTGCGGTAGTCGTCGGGTTACAGACCTGGATATTATTATCGGCACTCAGCTGCAAGAAGCGCTCGATGCGGGCGCTCGAGTGTTCTGGCCCCTGTCCTTCGTAGCCATGCGGCAACAACATGACTAGTCCACTGGGACGCTGCCATTTACTCTCCGCAGAGGTAATAAACTGATCGATGATCACTTGCGCGCCATTGGCAAAGTCTCCAAACTGCGCCTCCCAGATACACAGCATGGTCGGGTAATCCAGTGAGTAGCCGTAGTC
>CAYUDZ010000011.1:28527-36539 GCA_964443575.1 uncultured Chthoniobacteraceae bacterium
AAAACCCAATACACCAGCTTCCGAAAGCAGGCTGTTATAAACGCAAAAACGCTCCTGGCCATCCTCAATATTCAGCAGTGGAATATAACGCTCACGTGTCTCCTCATCGTAAAGTACCGAGTGGCGCTGGCTGAATGTTCCGCGCCTGCTGTCCTGGCCGGAAAGCCGTACCGGCGTGCCTTCCAGCAGCAGTGAGCCAAATGCCAGCGCTTCACCATAGGCCCAGTCGTAAGGCCCGCCTTCTTCGAACGCCTTACGGCGGCGCTCCAATAGGATCCGCCTGATTTTGGGTACCACGCGAAATCCTTCTGGCACCTTGGTCAGTGCGTCGACAATCTTCTCGAGTTTCTCCCTGCCGATGCCGGTTTCCACTACCTGATGGGTAAACTGCGGCTGGAAAATAGCGCTGGACTCATGGAAAGAGTTGATGCCGCCATTCCCATCATCCAAGCGCTTGACTTCCTCGAGCGCATGATCAAGTGCACTTAAGTACTCATCGTCAAGTGCGTCAGCCTCAGACTCAGTGAGTATTTCAGTGTCGATTAGCTTCTGCCGGTAGATACGGCTGACCGATGGATGGTCGGCTATGCTCTTGTACATTTGTGGTTGGGTAAACACGGGCTCATCACCTTCGTTGTGCCCGTGCCGGCGATAGCAAACCATATCAATCACGATGTCGTGCCCGAACTCCTGCCGGAATTCCAGGGCCAGCTCAGCAGCAAATGATACCGCCTCCGGATCATCCCCGTTGACATGCAAAATGGGTGCCTCAATCATTTTGGCGACATCGGTCGCGTACCGCGTCGAGCGCGCATCCGCAGGCAGCGTAGTAAAGCCGATCTGGTTATTAACAATGATATGGACGGTGCCTCCGGTGCGGTATCCGGGCAACTGCGACATATTCAGCACTTCACTCACAATCCCCTGACCAGCAAAGGCAGCATCTCCGTGGATCAGTAGCGGCAGTACCTTCTTGCGCTCGGCTGTGTCTTTGCGGATCCTTTGCCTGGCCCGTGCTTTACCTTCGACAACCGGGTTCACCGCTTCCAGGTGGCTCGGGTTCGCAGTAAGGCGAATCTCCACTTCTCCGCCATCTCGTGTCCTACGCTGGCATTCGTAGCCCAGGTGGTACTTCACATCACCGTCGCCACCAACGCTATCAGGTGAGTAATTCTCTGAAAATTCAGTGAATATCACACGCGGTGACTTATTGAGGAAATTAGCCAGCACATTCAAGCGCCCGCGATGCGCCATGCCCATGACAATTTCCTCCACACCGCTGTCCGGGCAATTTTGAAAAATAGTATCAAGGATAACCAGCAATGACTCCGAGCCTTCGAGTGAAAACCTTTTCTGACCGATATAATTGCGGTGCAAAAAGTGTTCGAACGTTTCTGCTTCCAGAAGCACTCTCAGCAATTCTTTAAGCTCATCCGGACTTCGCTTGATTGCTGCCCGGCCCTCGACACGGTCACGCATCCAGTGGCGAATCCACGGGTCCTGGATATACATGAACTCGACACCTAGCGTGGTAGCATAATCATGCTTCAGCTTGTCGATCAGCTCGCGTAGCTTAACCTTTTTACCCCGCAGGTAATACTTGGATGAAACCTCCCGCTCCAAGTCACTTTCATCCAAACCAAATTGCTCCAACTCAAGTAGCGGCTGCTCGGGAGTCTGCTGTGCCAGCGGGTCGGTCTGGGCCAAAGTGTGCCCGAGGTCGCGGAATGCGTAGATCAGCATGTCGACCTGCCGCTGCAAACTGTCCTCACGGACTTCAGATTCTGCCAACAGGTTGCCCCCGTTGCTGCTGGAAGTGTCAACCTCCTGTTGCCGCGAGTGCTGCGGCAGTCGGGAGCCCGCCTCCAGTTGCTCCTGATCTTCGCCCTCTTCACGCAGCGCCCGTACCGAGCCTAACTCAAAGCCTTCGAAAAATGCTGACCAGTGTTTTCCTACGCTCTCAGGGTTTTCCTGCCACTTCGAATACTGCTGCTCAATTAATTCCAAGTTGGCTGGCGAAATTGTTGATTCATTCATTTGTTAATATGCGGAATTATCGTTTGCGCGAACCTAGCATAGATTATTGCTGCATCCCACAGTTTTCCATACTTTTCATCTGTCTGGCCACACGGCAATTCACTGTCAAGGAATACATTATGTTGCAGGCAGGAATAGCAGGAAATACTCTGGCAGGATGTTAGATCGTTTGCGACAGCTCGAGGCCATTGCGCCAGGCGGTGAGTTTGGTGATGAGGACACCCGTATCCTGGTCCGCGGGTTGGTGCATAAGATGAACAATATGCTGACAATTTTTCGTGGTTACTCCAGCCTGCTTCTAATGGAGGATGGGATAACTGGCTCTGCCAAAGCAACGGTTACGGAAATGAGTGAGGGAGCCAACACCGCCGCCGAAATTTTAAATCGCACCATAGCCATTACCGAGCCGGTTAACGTCAATTCAGTAAGCATAGAAATCAGTCAGCTGCATGCCGACTTGCCGCTCAAATTGAAAAAATCACTCGGTAAATCAACCAGGCTTACGATCTCAGGCAACAACGACTGCCGCATCTTCACAGATCTGCGGCTGTTGTTGCGCATGCTGGGCGAAATCGTCAGTAATGCCGTGCTGGCGATGCCGGATGACGGTGAGGTAATAATCGAGACTATGCCGCCTGAAGATGATTCGACCGCATACACATTAAGTGTGTTTGATTCCGGCACCGGAATTCCTGCGGAATGCATCAACAAAGTCTGGCAACCATTTTTTTCCTACGACAAGTTGCGGCAACGCGCTGGACTTGGCTTGGCCCTGGTGCGCCATCTGGCCTCGTCATGCGGGATTCAGCCTGCTATAGCATCTGAGTTTGGCATCGGTACCCGCTTCGATCTCAAGATACCGTCAGCTAAACCATGATCGATGATCCGCCTACCCCGGCACCGCGTTCACCCACGCGCCTGTTTCTGGCTCTGCTACCGGATGTAACCACTTTGGGGAAATTAAGCAATCTCCAGTCCGGCTTACGCACCGCGCTGGCAGCAGATCTCGGGCTGCATTCACAACTGCGCTGGATAGCAGCCAGCCAAATCCATCTGACTATGGTATTCATTGGCAATACTGGTGCTGATCTCACTACGTTTTTATCTACAGTCCGCGATGTCACCGCGCGCTACCCGCCGTTGCCAATCAGTTTTAACGGGCTCAGTTGTTTCCCGGCCATCCGACCGCCACAGGTCATCTGGCTGGACTGCATGGCAACGGACATATTCGGTGAGTTGCAGGAGGCGCTCAGCTTTACCGTCCGCCACTGTTTTCCGGACCTGCAAGGTGACTTCTCGCCGCCCCATATGACACTGGCGCGGATTTCCAGGCAGCCAAAGCTGCCGGTCACGGCAGCAGATTTGTCAAGGCATCTGGCTGGCTTGTGGCAGCAGCAGAATTTGTTACCTGCTCAGTGGGCCGCACGCTCAGTTGAATTACTATCCAGCAAATTGACGCCGCGTGGCGCCCGCTACTCCTCAATCGCTTCATTTCCGCTGTCGCAGAAGAAATAATTCATGGCTGAAACTCAGGGGTCCGATCACCAAAGTAATCTTTAAAATAATCCTGGCGAAAATAGACACGGCACTCATCCTGCGCATCGCGTAGCCAAAAATCTTCTACGTAAGCGGCAAATTCTAATTCGCTTTCAACGGCTTCAGCATCCGACTTCTGGATTGCTACAAATGCCGCTTGATTGACCCTCGCAGCAGCTATGTCCGAACGATAGGATAAGCCGCTAAACTTACCCAGCAACCACGGCAGCGGGTAGTAACTATCCAGCACGATTTCTCCCCGCAGGTGGCGTGCAGCCGGGTCGGCGGCGGCCAATGCCAGCAATGGCCGGGTCAACTTCCTGATATCTTCAAATGTTTGCACGTACACGTACTTATGCTGCTGATCGGTGTAGTTGAAAAAGTTCAGACGTAGCGACTGCCACAACCCATGCCCGAATACGACCAGCGCTAGTACTACCGAGACGATCAACTGGCGCCAGACAGCAACCAGATCAGACAGGAATAGCCCGCACAGCAGCAGCAAATGCGGTAACATCGATAGCAAGCACCATGGCGTTTTGTAGGGGATCAATGAAAATGCCAGTATTGTTCCAAATGCGTAGATCCCGACCAGGCGGGAAGCCCTGCTGGCCGGCAGGATCAGTAACGGCGTCATCGCCAACCCCAACAGGGCGGCCCATTCATAGCGGGCGAGTAATTCCACCCAGTAAAGGAGCGGTTTCACGTGCGCATCTGCCATGGTCCCGGTCTGGAACCACGCCGCATAGCACTCGACCAGGCCTGCAACTCCCGGCCAGTTAAAGAATGTGCCCGAATAGAAAAATACGACCAGGCCCACAGCAGTAACTGTAGCCAGCGCCAGATCCCTGCCGCCCCACTGCCGGTCAGGCGCCACCCCAGTGTCGTCAGTGCTGGGTGAAAATCCTTCCAGAATCTGCAGGCACCAGTAGGCGATCACAGCGACACCCAGATGGATAAAGTAGGTCTCCTTCGTCAGTACCAGCCCGGCCACCGAAAGCAGGGAAATCCATAAGTCCTTGCGTGAATTGCGATAAAGCAGACCCAATCCCCCGTAGGTAAGCGTGACCAAAAATAACGCCATCCAGGATTCATGGATCGCGTAGCGGTTGTAAAACGTGAAGGCCGGCGAGATGGCAGCCAATCCGGCAGCAATCAGGCATGCCTTATACGGTAAAAACCTCCTCAACCCGAGTATCGCCAGCAAAGTTAACATGCCAACGACAACTGTCGGCAGGCGCAGCGCCCAAAGATTATTCCCACCGATCGAAACACTTGCAAACAAGGTATAGAAGTGCAGCGGCCCATGGTAGTTTTCCGGGTTATATTCGTAGTAGCCGTTTTCTGCCATCTGATCGACAAACCAGCCGTTGACACCCTCATCAAAATGGGTTGGACGCAAGTCCAGCGCCCACAGCCGGACCACCAGCCCGATCAGCAGGATAATAACCGGCCAGCTATAACGATTTTTGAGCAGGGAATCGACAGTCACCATGATTTACTACCTGAATAATCGTCACTTAGCAATGTTCGCTTTGTGCATCAAAATTCTGGATGCCGCTGCAATTCCATGTTTGCCTTACCGGATGCAAAAAAATGATGCTTACCAGTCGCTAGCCGCTCGCAGCCGCGAAATCGCGCTATTGCATTCCTCAGCCAGCATTCTGGGCTGGGACCAGGAAACTCATTTGCCTGAGCGAGCCGGGGATTACCGCGCCGGCCAACTTTCCCACTTAAGCTCGCTGGCCCATAGCCGTTGGGTTGACGACCAGGTCGGCGACTGGCTTGCGGCCTGCGAAGACCAGCAGCCACAGGCCGGATCAATTGAAGCAGGTAACATCCGCGAATGGCGCCGCAGCTATGATCGCGCCCGCAAATTACCGCAAAAATTGGTCGAGGATCTGGCCCGTGAAACCAGCCTCAGCCAACAGGCATGGGTCAAGGCACGCGCCGCCCAAGACTTCAAACAATTTGCACCCAACCTGGAAACCGTCATCAAACTCGTGCGTGAAGTCGCCGAGCATGTGGGCTACGACCACCTGCCCTATGACGCCCTGCTCGACGAGTACGAGCCGCAACAAAAAACTGCTGCCACAGCCAAACTATTCGACCAACTTGCACCACAATTAACCGAGCTCGCCATACAGGGGGAAGAGCTATCGGCAAGTATGCCCAACTACTTGCCCGAGGGCCCGTACCCGCCTCATAACCAGGAGGCATTTAACCGCGAGGTCGCAATCGCATTTGGCTTTGATGTAGCACGCGGCCGCATCGACACCACGGCACACCCGTTTTGTACCACCCTCGGTCCGCATGATATCCGCCTCACCACGCGCTACGACGAAGCCGATTTCACCAATTCCCTCTACTGCGTTGTGCATGAAACCGGCCATGGCCTGTACGAGCAGGGCTTGGACCCAGAACACTTCGGCACACCACAAGGTAGCGCCGCCAGCCTCGGGATCCACGAATCCCAATCGCGGCTCTGGGAAAACCAAATCGCACGCACCACTGAGTTCTGGCAGCAGTGGCTGCCACGCGCCGCTTCTTATTTCCCCCAGCTTGCCAGCATCACCCCCGAACAGCTAACCAGCCACGTCAACCGCTGCCGACGCTCGTTTATCCGTGTCGATGCCGATGAGTTGACTTACGACTTGCATGTCATCCTGCGCTTCCGGATCGAGTCGGCCATCATCAATGATAACCTGCCAGTCGCCGAAATCCCGGGACTCTGGAATGCGACATTCAAGGAAATGTTCGACCTCGACGTGCCCAACGATGCGCTTGGCTGCCTGCAGGACGTCCATTGGAGCCACGGCTCGTTCGGCTACTTCCCGACCTACACCCTCGGCAACCTGAATGCCGCCCAGCTAATGGCTGCCGCACATGAAGCACTGCCCGGATTGGACCGGCAACTGGCCACCGCCGATTACGCTCCCTTGCTGAACTGGCTACGCCAAAGCATCCACCAGCACGGCCAGCGTTACACCCCGACAGACTTGATCCAACGAGCCACCGGATCAGTCACCGCCCCGCAGGCCCACATCGCACGCCTCAAAGGCAAGCTGGCTCAACTCTCGTCCGATTAACCCGCAACCGTGACTCCTCATTAAGCAAGATTTTCTCCCCTGGAACTTAGTCACTACCGCTTCATCTCGTTCCCTAGTTTGCACCAGGATACTCACTAGCCCGGATAAATCACAAACTTCGTAGCGAGACGAAGCGTGGGGTGCTTGGGTACAAGGCGGGCGATGGATTTCGCTATGAGCTGTATGAGTACATACTGTAAATAGCGAAATCCAAGCCCAACGCTATAAACAAGCGCCTCACGCTGGTCGCAGTAGATGGCTTGTGAGTGGTTTGTTCAATACAAACCCATACAGGTTGTTTCCCCCTCTTTCCCCAATCGGATCCCGGTTGAGCCATCTGCCGAGGCTTGGGAGGTAATAGCGGAAGCCGTAAACTGGCACACCCGGTGTGGTTTTCGTAACCGTAGGCTTTGTTTTCCGATGCGTTTCAGCGACTTGCGAGGCGATCTCCCTGCACGGAGTCGTAACTTCGCCAAAAAATCCCCAGACGCGGTTTTTCTGGGAGGTGTCCGGTTTTTCTGGCAGCGGTTCTGTCGTCAGAAAGTAGCCCATCGATACGGGTATGTGCTTAGCAGCTTTTTGCAGCTAAAGGAAGAATGGTTTTCAGGCCGTAAGCGCGTTCCACGCCGCCAGGGACTTCGGCGCGCTTGCTCTCGGCGACTTTCCCGATGCGCCGTTTGATCAAGTCCGGGGCAAGGGTGACGATGCGCCCTGGACGGGCGTAGCTGGTCATTCGCAGAGCGCCTTCTTCGAAGTCGCCCCGTTCGAGCTGCACCGCGTTCCGGTCTCCGTAGGTTTTACTCGTGATCTGGACAACCATCACGTCGCCGTATTCCACTTCGGTCAGGACCAGTGACGGACGGAGCTTGGTTTCGCTCAGGTCGCTGAAGGGGAAGCTGACTAGGACGATGTCTCCTCTTGCAAATAAGCCCATGCTTCGTCTTCCTCGGGTCGGTTCCAGTCCCTGGCAAACGCTTCCTCGCTCGCGAGAGCTAGTTCGATATCGTTTTCGCCATCTTCCTCCACCATCGTGAGGATCACCCGTGTCGGACGGGTGATGCGCAACGGATGCTCGCTCTCGATTCGCCCATCCGGAGTCACGGTGACTTCGACTGCTTTAAGCACTGCCATGAAGCTCACGGTATCATTTATTTAGTCCAATGTCTCCAGTTTTCGTAAGCTCGTTCATGAACGCATGAAGTCAATCAAATTCAGGCTGATTCAAAACAGGGTAGGATTGCGTAATAACAACAATAAGAAAAGGTAAAGAAAGTTTGCCTGACCCCATTTTCCCATAACCTTGAGCACAGAGACTATCAATAGCTTGCTGAGCAATAGTGCTACCATTAC
>CAYUDZ010000012.1:0-30667 GCA_964443575.1 uncultured Chthoniobacteraceae bacterium
CTGGCGGATCGAGGGACTATGGCAGGCGGCCGGCATTGCCTTTTGCGATCGAGGCCACGGCGCTTATTCGAATAGAGCCCGTAGTAGCGCACGGTCTGCTGATTTTTTGGCGGGATGTGTTCATTCGACACCGTATGGTGTCCAGAATTCGACCCCTTCAGGCGGGTTCAGTTCTTCGTGGGTGGTGGTGCTGATCGATGGCAGGGTGCCGACCTCATTGATGGAAATCGGGTTGCCGAGTGAATCGCTGATGATGTCGTCGCCGTCGCTGGCATCGTCGTACAGCCTGGTGTCGACTGACAGGAATTTGGCGAGATCCTCCGGGGTCGGGGTGTAATCGGGCTCGGGGGAACTTTCGAGTACAAACATTTCCTTGGCTGCGTCGACCTCATGGAGTTCATTGATAATTTTATATGAGCGCGACTCGAACGTCGCTTCATTCATTCCCATCACCATTGCGACTACAAATAAAGCAATCATTAACAGCGCGATCAGCAGGCTGAAGTAACCGACAGACAGACCGGCGATGGCCATGCCTTTGCCGCCGTAGGTGTCGGGTTCATTCTTGATTTTACCCAATGCAAGGTGGCCGAAAATGATACCGGGGACGACTAGAAACAAGCCGATAGGTCCGCAGCAACCAATCCCCAGCACCAGCCCGCTGATAGAGAGGATCATGCTCGTCACTGAGTATTCCGTTTTGATGGGCGGACGGTATTGCCAGACCGGTGAAGTAGTGCCAGTTCCCGGTGGCGGTGTGCTAGGTAGGGATGCTCCTGCGCGTTCAAGCAGAAATTGCTGGATCGGCTGCCAGCTATTCATGCCGGCCGTGAAGCAATAGGTATCGGGTGGTAGTTGCCCCTGCTGGTACTGCTGGATGACCGTCTCAAGTGGTAGCGGGTTGGATTGACCTTTGCTGGCTGACCAGAGGATGACCTGCATGGTCTCCGTTGTACAGGTGTGCCTATCGATCAGCAAGCAGATTGCTTTTTCTGAGTCTGCTAGTTGGTCATTCCTGCAACTTGTCGTGTATTTCCGCCTGGCGCATCGGCATGCTGTCGATCAGTGCAAAGAGCTGTGGCAGATCCAATTTCTCACTGCGTGCCTTGATGCCGCCGTCCTTACCGATCAGGATGACATGATTGCCTGCACTGAAGTACTCGGCTCTTAATTGCTGCAACAGGCCGTCTGCTAAGGCTAACGGCGCATTGGTTACGCAGGTGTCAGGCTCGATGATGAACCAATAGATATCCCGGTCATCGATCTCCTGCTTGGCTGCTTCCAGCCTCTTTTTCAGTTCCGGTACGTTGCCGCTTGCCAGGAGCAGGATTAGCCGTTGCTGCCATTGGAATTCCTGCAACGATTGGATAACCCGCTCATCATTCCCCGCATTGGCCATTGAAAGTGTCATCGCTAGATAAATAGTAAAACGGGCAAGCTTTAGCAGCATGATCAAACTTAGCACAAAAGCAACACTCATGCCTCAGGATCTCTAGAGTTTACGGCAAAGGTGGAACTTTGCCAATATTGGTGGAGGGCGGACTTCCACGTCCGCCGTGACTACTTGACCAATAGACCAGACCAGGTTGATCTTATGAGGGTTGTGAACGTCCAGGAAGCGAAGACGCATCTATCGCGCTTCATCGAGCGGGCGTATGATGGTGAAGAGTTTATAATTGGCAAGTATGGCAGGCTGATGGTCAAGCTGACAGCTTACACATTACAGCGGGAAAAGAGGCCACTAGGCGGGTTTGAGGACTGATAAAGACAAGTGCTGATTTTGATGATGAGGATCCCCGTATAGAAGCTCTTTTTTTTCAACAAGAGTGATGTACCTGCGCGATACGCATGTTTTTCTGTGGACGCTTAGCCCGAGCGATTTAGTTCTGGGGCGGCTGCGCCATACAAAATCCTGATCATGCCGTCTTCGAGGGCGCGGTCACAGCAGTTGAAATAGCTATCAAAAAAGCGTTGGGTAAACTTACGGCTCCTGAGCAACTGGCAGAAGAGAGTACTAACCGGGGATTGATGGAGTTACCGCTCAAATTTGCGCATGGTGAGTGTTTGCAAGGCTTAGCTGATCCCGATCAGGCATTATCTTGGGCTGCCGGTTGGCTCATTCCTCTTCCCGAATCGACATCACACGCACGGCCATCTCGCCTGATGCATCGAGATCGGTTTCCATATCCCCGATCATCGGACGGTTGCCGGGTGCGACCTCGCAGACAGCCGCAACCATGTCGTCGAAAAGCTCCTCTGCTTCCTGGGCCTTGAGGAATTTTTGTAATTTTTTGCGAGATTTCTTTTGTTCTTTTTCCGGCAGGCAGGAGAAATTCCACGCCAGGCTGGCCAGATGGACCAGCGTCTTTTGCTCCTCGTAGGTGTCCTTTTCATGGAAGAACCTGGTAGCCACGTCGAGTAGCAGCCGGGAGATCTTCGGTCGGCCTGGCGGATTATAGACAACCTTGACGCCTTCCTCCCGTTCGATGCGTTTGGCGTAGTCGCGCAGCGCATCGTTTGCCTCCTCATCGCGCATGATCGAATCGTCCCAAGCATCCATCCACTCCTCGCCGATAGTGCACTCGAACCCGTCCTCGCCACAGCTGTTTTTGAGGCTCCGCAAAATTTTATCCACTTTCCTGGGGCTGTCATTGGGCCCCGGCATATAGAATGGTTTGCCATTGCAACCATAGGTGAACGTTTCGCTGCATTCGTCGCTTGCGATTCCGCCGAGGACGCGGCACGCCTTTTTGTAATCGGGATGCGGGCCGATTCCGAGGCGGCGCGCGTAAGCGGCTGCGCCCTCGACCAGCTTGCGGGCGGCCGGTGGTGTCATTGGGATCAGCTTGTGATCCGCCATAAAATTTTCGATCAGCCGGTTACGCATTTCATCTTCGCTGGAAAACCGGGCGTACCCGGCGTTCTTGACCCCGAGGCAATAGAGATCGAGCAGGAAATAGCCGGCCTCGCAGCGGCCGTCGGCTTTATAGCGGGTGACTACCACAAAGCCTAAGCCGTTATCCAGCAGGCCTTCTGAATGTAGCGCTGAGGTAGGTTTCTTCATGTGGCAATCATGGAAGTTTTCACGATGCTACCAGTAGGGCAAGCCTTTATAGCGCACTGTGTTCCATTTCCCAGCTTTGAAAGGTTCGGGCTAGTTACGGCCCTCAATAGTTACAGCAATGAGGAAACTTTGCCCTCCCGCGGCCTCCCACGGTTTTTCAACAGTCCGCTAGGTAGTATCTGGCATGATGGCGGCCCTTTGCCGGTTGAGGGTATGTTTTTCTTTCGGGATGAATCAGATTAATATAATGTGATCGACAGCACCAGCTATTGGAGCCGAGCGGGTAAGTATTATAACGGAGCAGCACCAGCCTATGCCAGAACTACCGGGAGACGAAGAGGAGCGGATGATCGAGCAGGCGTTGCGCCTGGGCGAGCTGCGTTATCAGGTCATGGATAAAGTTGACGGGCCATTCCTGGAAGGCGGCGTGGACAACCTGCCGATGGATCAGCAGATCCAATTTTGGGAGCATGTGCTTGCGGTTGAGTCGGCTGAGGAGGAGACAATGCTTGAGCGTCTGCGCCAGGAAGCCGGATATGTGCCACCCGGACCGGATGAGCTTGCCGGCCCTGAGACGGTCAAGCGGGTGCTGTGGGAGCTAATCGAGGCGCTTGCTTCGATTCGTGTGTTTTTGCATTTTACCGATCACTTGAGCGATGTAGAGCTTTACAGCTTGCTGGTAATGGAGGAGCTACGTGAGCCGGTCAGTGTGCCGTTGCCGGGATCGGCCTGGAATTATCACATTGACGTATCATTAATAGTGACGCCTGAGGACCCCGATGGCACGCTCACCTGGCTGCGCTATTATGCCGACGATCAGATGCGTGCTGACTGGGAGGGCGAAGTACCGGATAAGCTCGATTTACCCTATGATCGTGACCGGTTCCTACCGGTTCCACCGGAAGAACGGGGGGGTGCTATGGGAGCTGGGGGCTTCAACCAGTAACCTGATTGAGTTGCAGCGTTCGTGCGCGCAGGTTTGGCCGGCATTGATCCTCTGCTCGACATATGGCGCATAAGCATTAGATTTCGCAGTTCATGTTGACTGTTTCCCAGGTAGAAAAGGGGTATGCCGGCAAGACCCTGTTCAGTGCTGTATCGCTGCAGGTCAATGCCGGTGACCGGATCGGTCTGGTTGGCAAGAACGGGGCGGGCAAGTCGACGCTGTTCTCGCTGGTGCTGGGTGATGAGTCACCGGATGCAGGGACGGTTAACCTGAAACGTGGAGCAACGCTGGGGTTTTTGCCGCAGGAGACGGCGGATGTCGGCGACGAGACGGTGCTCGAGCTGGCGACGACTGTGCACGAGGACATGCCGCGGCTGCGCAAGATCATGCTGGCGCATGACCGTGGTGAGGTTGGTGACACCGAAGAGTATTTCAGGGCGATGGCGCTGTTTGACGACTTGGGTGGTTGGCACCTGGAGCCGAAAGCGAAGAAGATCCTGCATGGCCTGGCATTTCGGGAAAGTGATTTCGAGCGGCCGGCAAAGGAATTGAGTGGTGGCTGGATCATGCGCGCGCATTTGGCGCGGTTGCTGGTGATGGCGCCTGATCTGTTGCTGCTGGACGAGCCGACCAACCACCTGGACCTGCAGACTTTGCTGTGGTTCCAGAATTACCTGCTGGGCTATGAGGGTGCAATCCTCTTAATTTCGCATGACCGGGCGTTCCTGAACGCGCTGGTTAACCAGGTGGTCGAGATCCGCCATGGCAAGGCCAACCGTTACATTGGTAATTACGACAAGTACCTGGCGGAGCGCGAAGCGCGTGAGGAGCAGCAATGGGCTGCCTACCGCAATCAGCAGCGCGAGATTGAGCAACTGCAACGGTTCATCGATCGCTTTCGCGCCAAGGCCAGCAAGGCGTCACAGGCGCAGAGTAAGATTAAGCAGCTCGAGCGAATGGAATTAATCGAAGCACCAGAGGGAAACGAGAAGACACTAGGGTTTAAGTTTCCGCAGCCGCAGCGTAGTGGCCACCGGACGATCAAGTTGACTGGTGTGGACTTTGCCTATGGCTCGACGGTAGTTTATCGTGGTCTGGATTTTGAAGCGGAGCGCGGCCAGCGGGTGGTGTTGGTCGGGCCGAATGGGGCCGGCAAATCGACATTGCTTAAGCTTCTGGCTGGAGAATTGCAGCCGCAAGCCGGTGAACGCAAGCCCGGACATAACGTGCAGGTCGGCTATTTTGCCCAGCATAGGATGGACATGCTGACCAGTAAGCGGACAGTTCTCGAGGAGGCGATGGATACCGAGAAGCCGATCTCCGAGCAGCAGGTGCGCACGTTGCTGGGTGCCTTCCTGTTCCCGGGCGAGGATGTCTTCAAGCCAGTGGCAGTGTTGAGTGGTGGCGAGAAATCACGTTTGGCATTGGTGAAGATCCTGCTCAACCCGCCCAACTTGCTGTTGATGGATGAGCCAACGACCCACCTCGATATCCCGAGTATCGATGCGCTGGTCGAGGCATTGCACCAGTTCCAAGGCACCCTGATCTTCATTTCCCACGATGTGTATTTTATCCGCGAGATCGCCGAGTCCGTGCTGCATGTCGATGCCGGCCAAACAACATTCTATCCCGGCGGCTACGATTATTACCTCGATAAGACCGGATCAGATAATGCAACGGCCGCCCTGACCCAACGCCAGCCGGGTGGCGATGCCACCACAGGGTCCGAGCCGGGTGGCGAAGCCGCCACTAGCAGTATGACTTACGAAATTAAAGAATCCAGTCCGTCTAGCTCGGGTCGTAAGTCGAAAGAGCAAAAGCGGGCCGAGGCGCAGGCGCGCCAGCAGGCAGCCAATGCGCGTAAAGCCCGCGAGCAAAAGGTCCACGAAATCGAGGAGGAAATCACGCGACTGGAAGAGCGCCAAAGGGAAATAGCAGCTGAACTGGAAGACCCGGAGACCTATAAGAATTCGACTAAAGCGGTCGAGCTGAACCGCGAACTGGAAGGGATCAAAGGGTCATTGAGTTATCTCAATAAGGATTGGGAAGAAGCAGCGGCCGAGCTGGCTTCACTGTAGCCGCCTCTGTCCCAGAGGCATTTTTATGGGTGGATCTGATAACGGCAATTACGCCTAACATATCCTCTCACAGAGGCACTGAGGGCACGGAGAAAAGATTACCTAAAATAACTCTGCGTCTCCGCGCCTCTGCGGAAGAATAATAATTCCTTACCTATTCAGCCCGTGCAGCGATTTGGGCAGGAACTTGCCATCTTTGCGGATCACTTTGCCATCGAAGCTGATGGTGCCGCCGCCGTAGTCTTTGCGCTGGATACAAACCAGGTCCCAGTGGACGCGGGACTTATTGCCATTATCGGCGATTTCGTAAGCCTGGCCGGGAGTGAAATGGAAGGAGCCGGCAATTTTCTCGTCGAAGAGGATATCGCGCATTGGATGGCGGATGATTGGATTATAGCCCAAGGCGAACTCGCCGATGTAGCGGGCGCCGGGGTCGCTATCGAGGATTTTATTAAGGCGTTTGGTATCGCTTGATGTGGCTTTAACGATTTTTCCCTTCTCGAATTCGAGGTACACATTGTCGTGGGCGGTGCCCTGATAGATTGTTGGCGTATTGTAAGTGATATGGCCTTCCACCGAAGTTTTAACCGGTGCAGTGAAGACTTCGCCGTCCGGCAGGTTATGATCTCCGCCGCATGGGATGGCTGGAATCCCCTTGATACTAAAGCGCAGGTCGGTGCCCGGTCCCTTGATGTGGACTTCGTCGGTACGCTCCATTATTCGCTTGAGCGCATTCATCGGTGCTTTGAACTTGGCATAATCCAAGGTGCAGACCTTGAAAAAGAAGTCCTCGAAGGCTTCGGTGCTGGTCCCGGCCTGCTGCGCCATGGCGCTGGTCGGCCAGCGCAGGACACACCATTTGGTCTTGCGCACCCGATGATCCTGGACCGGTCGCATTTTGCCGCCGACTAATTGCATTTGTTTGGCGGGCACATCAGAAAGCTCGGTGATGTTGTTGCTGCCGCGGATCGCGATGTACGCATCCATTTTTTTCATTTGTTCGAGCTCGACTTTGGCGGCAACGGTCAACTGCTCATCACTGGCGTCGATCGCCATCTCGCGTGATACTTGGGCGGAATGGAGCTTCACATGCGGGTGCGCTTTTTTGCTGCGTACGGCACGGATCAACTCGATGACCATTGCTGACGGAATATCAAACATGTCGATCAGCACGTGTTCACCGCGCTTCAATGCGGTTGAATGGCTGACAAGTACTTGTGCGAGTTTATGATAGCGGGGATCTTGCATCTGGTAAAAGTGGTGAAAAACAGGTGCTCAGTCAACGACTTTGCAGGAGAAATAAGTGTAAGACCGCTACAATTAGAATTTTTAGTGAAAATTGTAACCGCTCCGACCGGATTGGCATTTGGTTTAATGTGATCGGCATGAGGTCGATTGTTTAAATACTAAAATAAACCGAAAGGACAGTAACGAGATGAAATCATACCTGACAGTATTGGCCGTAATAGCAGCGGTAGTCTGTGCTCCGTGTGCGCCGATGGCATTGGCACAGGGGAACAGTAACCAGGCAGCATACCAGCAAGATCGCCCGATCAAGAAGATAATAGGTAAGGCTATCCGTCATATGCTGGCATTCAAGGATGCAACTCCTCTGACCAGTGAGCAGCGCGAGGGAATCCGTAAAGTGCTCGAAAATCATGGGCAAGAAATCCGCCAGCAGGTTGCGGCAGCCACCGCAGCACACAAGGCAGTACGTGATGCGATTGCTAATCCGCAGCTCAACCAGGGCGAGGTGAATGCCGCGGCGCAACGCGTGAGCCAGGTTGCCCGGGATGGAGTGCTTCTCAGGGTAAAGGTCGCCAGGGATATACGTCCTCTGCTGACGCCAGAGCAGCAGCAGCGGATAGACAGTATGTTTGCTGAGATTGAAGCAACTATCATCAACCACTTCGGCTAAGTTGCTACTGTGACAGAGCAAAACACAGGCTTGTTGCGGGGTCCGCTGTTAGCGACGGCGGACTCCGCGATTGCCTGCTTAGATTTCTTCGACCATCACCTGCACTCGACAATATCCAGCCCGCTTGAGAATGATGCTAGCGTGAGATGTGATGATCCAGATCTCGAGCATGTGCTTGCCGCGCAGAACGGTGACCTTGACGCGTTCGATGAGTTAGTCAGGCGTCACCAGTCAGCGGTCACCGCGATGTTGTTTCGCTTTTGTCCCAGCCGCATGGAGTTAGAGGATTTGGTTCAGGACACCTTTATTCGTGCCTTCAAAGGGCTCGAACGCTGGCACCCTAAACGTCCGTTTTTGCATTGGTTGAAGCGGATCGCGCTTAATGTTGGCAGGGAGTACTGCCGCAACACCAGGCGCACCGCCTTAGGGCAGAGAATGCCCGAACCAATTGAGGAAAGTAGCCGTGAGCTGGCAGCAAATGATGATGCGCAGCGACGCGCTACAGCGCTCGATGAGGCGCAATGGTTGTTAAGTCACCTGGACGGCGATGACAGGGCTTTACTTACGCTACTATACCTGCACGATAGCAGTGTTGCTGAAACTGCAGAGTACTTCGGATGGAGTCAGTCTAAAGTCAAAGTCAGGGCCTATCGCGCCAGAAAAAAGTTAAATTCCATTCTCCAAACATATGACTACTAAAAGCAATGACAGCAGGTGGGATCGCCTGGCCGGTGAGGCGCGCGCCATCCAGCCGCCCCAGGTTGACGTGCGCGCAAATGTGCGAGCTGCTCTTGAGCGCAATCGCAATGAGCAGGACAACTCACTGATAGAAGCTGTCTACGAGCTATTCAGGCTGAGGCAGATCCGCTTCGGCGTTTCGGCCTCTCTGGCACTGGCAATAGTTATACTATTGATCAACTTTTCCGCCTACCAGCAAATTGCGTATAACCCATTGCTAGTCGCTATCGAGACCGGTGTGGATGCACTATTGATTTCACCATGAGTACGAAGAACAAACCTTCCAGGCGCACGCAGTTGCTGCGCGCAGTCTTTTTTTTAATTCTGGTATTTTGCCTGGGTATTGTGGTCGGAGCGGGCGGAACTCTCTGGCTTGTCCATAAGCACGTTAAGCAGACTTTGAGTACCGAGGTCGGTGAGGAAGCGCCGGTCAATCGGGTGTTGGCCAGGTTGGAAAACCGCGTGGCCTCTGAGGCTAAGCTAACAGAAACGGAACGGGATCAGTTGAATGCCACCATGAACCAACTGGCTGGCAGAATGCAACAATCCCGCAGCTCGGCGATCGCCGAAGTACAGCTTGCCATACAAGAGGAGTTCTCAACGCTGCTTGATGAGGTGGCACCCGAGCGTCGCGATAAGTTGCGCCAGGCAATCAATAAGCGGCTCAATCATTGGGGGCTACAGGTCATCGAGCAAGCTGATGAATAGCTTTTGTCAGTTCTTAGGGTTTCAGCAAATATAAGAATCCAACCAATTGCCACTTTAATCACTGTTGCTCAATAGTAATTAAACGTTAATCTTAGGATTCAATGATCAGGATTAAGATGGCAGAGGCTTCAGTACCCGGGTGGTCGGGTATGATGGTCAGACTGGGGCGGTCGTGCCGTCACTGGGGGAGGTGGCAAGGTGACGGGGAATGATCTCTTGACCAGTCCGCGCGGGCGTGCAGAGCAGTTGGGCTTGCCAATCCCCGATTCGCGGCATGCAGTATCGATGGCGCTGCCAACCTGGGCTGATGTCGTGGGTTACGAGGAAAAGGATGCACGGGTACTCAATCGGATCACCGTCGGGTACCCGCGATTCCTGATTCATCCTGATATCAGGGCGTTGGCGGCGCGCGTAGTTCCCGGGCAGGCTGGGTTGCCATTTCCATCACAGAAAACCGCCCGGGAATGCGCGGAGTATGTTGAACAAAAGGCGGATTTCACCTGCAAGTTGGTTCCTGCAGGCGAGTTCACTGTGGTTGCTACCAGCGCCGAAGGTATGGCAGCGATGGAAAAATTCTGGCAGCATGCCGGTACCGGGCTGTCCACCAGGGCGGCGTCAGCCTATCTCAAAAGCGAGGCCGGCTTCAGCCGCCGTAGTCAAGCATCAGATCTATTGCGGCAACGACTGGCTGAGTGGTATGATTGCGGTACCGAAAACGTATTTTTGTATGTCAGCGGGATGGCCGCATTTTTCGCGGCGCAGAAGGCAATGCAAGTGCGTGCGGATGGCGGTCCGACAATGCAGCTTGGCTTTCCGTATGTTGACAGCCTGAAAGTGCAGCAGGAATTTGGGAGTGAAGTAACCTTGCTTCACCAACTGGATGACTTACCGAAGCAGGTTGCCTCGAAGCTAAAAGTTCGTCGCTACGCAGCCTGCTTCATGGAAATTCCGGGCAACCCGATGCTGGGCACCCCGGCACTCGACCCGCTGGTACCGCATTTGCGAGAGCATGATGTGCCTCTGGTGGTCGATGATACAGTGGCGACTGCGTACAATATCGACCTGCGTGAGCGGGCCGACCTTGTGATTACCAGCCTAACAAAATTTCCTGCTGGCAGTGGTGATGTGCTGGGCGGTGCACTAATCATCCGTCCGGAGAGCAGATATGCCGGGGAACTGCAGAGGATTATTACGAGTGACTACGAAGATCTGCTTTGGGACGATGATGCTCGCGTTTTGGAAGTCAACTCACGTGACTTTTTCTTGCGTATGCCCAAACACAATAGTGGTGGCAGGCTGCTGGCTGAGCGACTACGAGAGCACCCGGCAGTCGCCAAGGTTTATTATCCGCTGTGGGAGCAGGCCAAAGCTTATGATTCGGTGCGGCGACCCAGCGGCGGGTATGGTGCATTAATCAGCATTCTCTTGAGGAATGCAGAATCCAATTCAGCGCGCTTTTATGATGCGCTTGACCTGAGCAAGGGTCCTAGTCTGGGTACGATTTTCACGCTGGTTTGTCCGTTTGCACAGCTGGCGCACTACCGCGAGTTAGATTGGGCGGAATCTTGCGGTGTTTCGCGTCATCTGATCAGGTTTTCGGTGGGGTTGGAGGATCCTGACATCATTTGGGGACGGGTTAAAAGTTCCCTTGACCAGCTTTGAATATCAGCGAAGCTAGCTGCTTGCTGTCATATTTAAGATCCGGCAAGGTACTACGGGCAACTGCGGCAACTGCTATAGCAGATTATTGGCCTATGCTTTCATGTTAAACAAACTATACAACTCTGCTGTTACTGCTGGCTTTCAAGGAGTCAAGAAGTCATCAGAACGATTGCCGGCAATTTTGCGGCCCAAGTTTAAAGAATCATCTGAGCAATTGCTGGAGTTGGCATCAAAAGCTACCGGATTGGATGATTTTGGCGACCCCGAGTTTCTACCGCATTACCAATCATTGATCGAAGCATTTCGAGATGAAGCGGAACTCAACTTATTTGGTGTGCTGGCAGCAAAGCGAGATGTGCTGAACCTATTATGCGGTCGCCTGCGCCTGCAAGAACAGCTTGCCAGTTATCCCGAAATTCAAAACGAATCGATCACGCGGCCGTTAATCATCATCGGGCTACCGCGGGCAGCAACAACTTATTTACACGGATTGCTGGCTCAGGATGCGGCTAATCGGGCGCCGCTGAACTGGGAAATTATGTACCCGTTTCCGCGACCCGGAAGTAAAGCTGAAGCGGATAGAGCCAACATGAGTAAAGCGGCGCGAGGGCTGTGGTTTTTTCATCGTCTGTCCGCTGACCTTCACGGCAAGCATAGCCTGGCAGCCAGAGCGCCGCAGGAGGACATAGCAATCATGAGCTATGCCTTTCAAAGTATTCGTTTTGACTCAGTTTACCGGCTGCCGAAATTTCAAGCGCATCAGGAAAAAGTAAATAACGTTCAGGCGTATCGCTGGCATAAGAAATTTTTGCAACACTTACAGTTTGGTCGACCGGTCAAACGATGGGTGTTAAAGGCACCGGCTCACTTGCTTTCGCTGGAATCGTTACTGCAGGTTTACCCCGATGCAAGGTTGGTCCAGATCAACCGGGATCCTGCAGAGTGTTTGCCATCGCTGATTGGGTTGACTGCAACCATGCAAAGTTCTTTTAGTACCAAGCGTGCGCAACAACCACTGGTCGATCAAGTGATTTCGCGCTGGCAGACAACCCTTAATGCGCTGGCAGACAAGCGCGAGCAACTCGGACTTAACGGTAACCGGATACTCGACCTGAGCTACCGCGAGGTGACGGACAAACCGATTGCTACGCTGGATAAAATTTACAGTTGGATGGGGTGGGAGTTTTCAGGACAAATCAACAATACCCCGGAGCTCCAGCAATCCAGGCGGTATAAAATTCAGAATTCACTTGCTGAGATCGGGATTGAAGCTGATGAAGTCCACGAGCGGTTCAGCGGTTATATCACAACCCACCTCAATGGTTGCCATGGCCCGAATGGAAAACATCCATTGAAGCGGAAAGCCGTCAGCGCCCTTTGAGAGCAAACTTAATCAACTTGCTGGCGGTGGACCAAGCCGGTCCGGGGAACTTGTGGCAGGACGCAAGTACTTCATCAAAAGCCTCAAGGAAATAGCTGGTATCCTCGTCCGTGAGGGTTAGCGGCGGCAACAGCTTGATGATATCCATATTGTGGCCGGCGACCTGGGTCAGTATCCTGTAGTTATCCATCAGTGGCATAATGATCGACTGCGGAAATAAGCCTGCGTCGGCAGCATGGATCAGATTCCAGGCCGATTTCATTACAAAGGAAGTTGGCTGTCCCAATTCGATTCCGATCATCAAGCCCTTACCACGCACTTCGCTAAGCAGTTCGTAGCGCTCTGCCATCTCCTGCAACCCTGTCAGCAGGGTTTTTCCCTGCTTGGCCGCATTATCCGGCAAGTTTTCACGCTCCAAAATGTCTACAGCCGCCAAGCCGCATGCCATGGCTAGACCGCCTTGACCAAAAGTTGAAGAATGGACAACGCAGCGATCCAGGCTTGAGAACACGCCGCTGTAGATCTCTTCCCGCATCATGACAGCGCCAACCGGCACCATGCCTCCGGAAAGTGATTTGGAAACCAAAATCATATCCGGCTCCAGCCCGGCAACCCCATGGAAAGCGAACATTTTTCCGGTTCGTCCCATACCGGTTTGCACCTCATCCAGCACCAGGCGGGTGCCGTGTTTGCTGCACAACTCCTGTACTCCAAGAAGGTATTCATGATCGGCGGGGAAAACTCCTTTACCTTGAATCGGCTCGAGAAAAACTCCCGCAACATCACCCTTGGCCAACTCATTTTTCATGGCGTCCAAATCCGCAAAAGGGATGCTGCTGACACCTGGCAGAAACGAGCCGAACCCTTCACGGAAACTCGCACAGCCATTCATTGAAAGCGATCCATAGCTGAGGCCATGGAACGCGCGATCACAATAGAGGATGCGCTCGCGCCCGGTGGCGCAGCGAACAAACTTCATGGCTGCCTCAGTGCATTCTGCACCGGAGTTGGTAAATTGAACTTTTGATAGATGCGGGGCGAAACTTAGTAGTTTTTCGGCCAATAAGCCCGGCAGCAACGTGGCACCCAGTTGAACTTTCCATGGGTCCATCAGGTCGAGATAGTCGCGCACCGTTTTCTGGATAACCGGGTGATTGCGGCCGACGTTAAACAAGCCGTAGCCGGAGAGGAAGTCGAGATAGCGGTTGCCGTCCTTGTCCCATAGATAACAACCCTCCGCACGTACGTACTGGCGGGCAAACCCAATCGTCCGTAAGACCTTGACCAATTTTGGATTGACGTGGTTTTCGAACAGGTCAAATTGCTCGCTGCGGCGGCTTTCCACCAGTTTACTTAAATCGAATTCTTGAGACTTTTCTTTGTCCATAATACTTCACCGGCGGTTGCTTTCAGATGTCGGTTGAAAGCAGACGGTAAGGTATTAGCGACTGTCATGCAAGTGATGGGAGGGTGTTTATGGCCGATTTAAAACATCCATTAATGGGAGCTAACCTGGGCACTTTGCTCGGCTCGATGACGCGTTATGGCGGGGTCGGCAGAAACCACGCGGCGTGTTTTATCGGCGCAGCGCTTGCGCGCCTGCCGCTGACGGCACTTGAACGCGTCCTCTTTCAAGTTGGAGGCAGACGTATCGATGATGAATCTGAGCCGGTATTTATTGTCGGGCACTGGCGCTCGGGAACCACCCACCTGCACAATTTATTAGCCTGCTCTCCACAGTTTGGAATTATAACACCGCTGGCTTCAGGCTTGCCCTGGGAACTCCTGACTCTAGCTACCTGGCTGCGACCATGGCTGGAAAAGTCTTTGCCGGCAGACCGAGGAGTGGACGCTGTGGCGGTGACTGCGGATTCGCCGCAGGAAGATGAAATCCCGCTGGCCAGTATGCAGCTGCTATCCGTTTTTCATGCGGTCTATTTTCCGGCAGAGTTCCGCGATCGTTTGAATCGCGGAGTTTTCTTCGATGGGGTGAGCGAAGATGAGATGAGTGCATGGCGGCAGCGGATGTTGTACTTTTTCCGCAAAGTAACCCGGCACCAGGGTGGTAGGCTGCCATTGATCAAAAACCCGGCGCATACAGCACGGATCAGGCACTTGCTAGAGATTTGGCCGCGTGCTCGTTTTATCCATATTTACCGTAACCCCTACACGGTTTACCTTTCGACCTTGCACTATTATCGAAAACTGCTGCCTGACCTGGCTCTGCAAGAATTCAATATGCAGGAGGTAAAACAAGCCGTTATCGAAACGTACCCGCGCCTGATGGAATGTCTTTACACAGATACGCAAGGGTTGAGCGACGATAGATTCGTTGAAGTAAAGTTTGAAGACTTAGAGCAAAACCCGCTTACTGTGGTGAATCAAATCATCCAACAGCTCAATCTTTCAGAGCGGCGACAAACACTCGAGAATGTACAGGATTACATTTCCGGTTTGGTTGGTTACCGTAAAAATGAACTGCAACACAGCGCGGCTGACCTCAGGCTTGTCGAAGAGCATTGGGGCAGCTACCTAAAGCGTTGGAACTACCTACCGCCCGCATCAGGCCAATAGCAAATGCATACCTCACAGTGTGAGACTTACCGGGTAATTGGCTTGCTAAAAAAAATGCTGAAAGATTAATGTGAGAATAGAACTTTTATCAGTGCACCTTAACCACTTATGATTCCAGCCTTGCCAGCCAAGTAAATTTACTTTATCGCCTAGGGCTGCGGATAAGATGAAGTCGCGTATGGAAGTTAATCTGCTGCAACCAAGAGGATTTTGTGCCGGTGTGGAACGAGCGATCGACACGGTTCGTAAGGCGTTGGAAATTCATGGACCGCCGGTTTATGTATTACATGAAATTGTCCATAACCAGCGGGTCTTGGACGACTTGCGTGACGAAGGTGCCATTTTTGTTGAAGAGCTTGATGCGGTCCCGACTGGTTCCATTTTGGTGCTCAGCGCGCATGGTGTCTCGGAGGCGAGGGAGCGCGAGGCGAGGCAGCGCGGACTGCGTGTCATTGACGCGATCTGCCCATTAGTCCAAAAAGTTCACCGTGAGGTATCAGCACATGCGCGCAAGGGTCGTGAGGTAATCCTCATTGGTCATGCTGGCCATGTGGAAGTTGCCGGTACGCTAGGGCGCTATCAAGCGCGTGAAGGAGGCGGAATTTACCTGGTACAAAATGAGAATGATGCGCACACCGTAGAGGTAAATGATCCCAAGAATCTGGCTTATGTAACTCAGACGACCCTGTCTGTTCGCGACACGCGGCAGACCATCGATATTTTGCGCAAGCGTTTTCCGCAAATTCAGGGGCCGGCGACAGAAGATATTTGCTATGCTACCCAAAATCGTCAGCATGCCCTGCTACGAGCAGCGGAGGAAATCGACTTATTGCTGGTGGTAGGGGCGAGGAATAGCTCGAACTCCAACCGCCTGCGCGAACTCGGCGAGCAGGAGGGGCTTGACTCCTATCTGATTCCAACGGCTAATGATCTGAACCCACAATGGCTGCAGGGAAAAGAGCGGGTGGGCATTACTGCAGGAGCCTCCGCGCCTGAAGTACTGGTCGAGGAAGTGATAGAGAAACTTACAAATTTTGGGCTTGAAAGCATAAGAGAGTTTGACGGAACGCCGGAAAGAGTCCACTTTTCGCTACCTAAGAGTCTCTGCGACAATGATGTTGCTCCAGACGGCAGACTCGCTCATTCTCAGCAAAGTTAAATAAATCAATATGGCAATACCTTTAATACAACAAGTCAAAGTCGGCGGCTACCTGCTAGGTAAGCGCTTACGTAATGAAAAGAAATTTCCGCTAGTGCTGATGCTGGAACCATTGTTCCAATGCAACTTGGCCTGTCAGGGATGTGGGAAGATTGATCATCCCGATGCGATCCTGAAACAGCGGATGTCGGTCAAGGATGCACTGAACGCTGTCGACGAGTGCAATGCCCCGATTGTTTCAATCCCCGGTGGTGAACCGCTACTGCATAAGGAGATGCCTGAGATCGTGCAAGGTATTTTAGATCGCAAGAAATTTGTTTACCTGTGCACTAATGCGATCCTGCTAAAGCGCAAGATGGACGAATATAAGCCGTCGCCGTACTTGACCTTTTCTGTTCACCTTGACGGTAATCGCGAGCGCCATGATGAGTCAGTTTGCCGCGAAGGAATTTTTGACATTGCGGTAGCGGCGATCAAGCAGGCATTGGAGCGTGGGTTTCGCGTCACCATCAACTGCACACTTTTCACTGGTGAAGATCCGGACGAAGTTGCTGAGTTTTTCGATTTTGCAATGGATTTAGGGGTTGAGGGAATCATGGTTTCTCCTGGCTACAGTTACCACAAAGCACCGCGTCAGGATGTCTTCTTGAATCGGCGTGAAAGCAAACAGCTGTTCCGTGAAATCTTCAAGCGCGGCCAACAAAGAAAGCGCAAGTGGGCATTTAACCAAAGCAGCTTATTCCTGGACTTTTTGGCCGGCAATCAGAGTTATGAATGCACCGCCTGGAGTAATCCCACCTATAATGTGTTTGGCTGGCAAAAACCTTGCTATTTGCTCGAAGAAGAAGGGTATGCAGGGAGCTATAAAGAGCTCATGGAAGACACACCGTGGGAGAAATATGGTACGGGACGCCATGAAAAGTGCGAGAACTGTATGGTCCACTGCGGGTATGAGGGGACCGCGGTGGAGGATACCTTCTACAACCCGCTGAAGGCATTGAAGGTTGCTATCACCGGGCCGCGTACGGAAGGGGAAATGGCTCCCGAGCCGCACGTCCAGTACAGCACCGAAGAGGAGCCGGAGAAAGTGGAGCCCCAAGTGCCTACTTGTGGGTCGCGTTGAGGTAATAGATCCAATATATTTTCTCACATATCGATAGCTCCAATGGACCAGCGCACCACCGAACAGGAGATAAAAAACCGAAGTGTCTTTACCGGGCAACAAGACACAGCGTATGCGGGTGCGTCGCGGGTTAATGGTTCTGCAACGCCTGAACTTACAGTGCCGGTCAATGGTGATTCTCCGGCAGCAGGCAGCAGGCAGCAGCAAGCATTGGATCGTGCGGTAAACCACTTGCTTGCACTACAGGAAGCTGATGGTTCGTGGTGTGCAGAGCTTGAAGGCTCACCGATATTGCAGTCGGAATATATCATGCTGCTCTATTACATTGGCGAGCGTGACTCTGAGCGGTTGCACCGCTTGGCTGCAAGTTTACGGGCGGAACAGTTGACCAGTGGAGGCTGGGCTAATTACCCAGGTGGCCCAGCTGATGTCAGTACTTCTGTTAAGGCGTATTTTGTGCTCAAGTTGCTTGGTGATCTGCCCGAAGCAGAGCATATGGAGCTGGCGCGTGAAGAGATTTGCAGGATTGGCGGCATTGCGGCCACCAACTCATACACGCGTATTTATCTTTCCATATTTGGCCAATGGAAATGGGATTTGTGTCCGGCGGTACCGCCGGAAGTCATCCTGATTCCTGATTGGTTTCCGCTGAACATATATAAGATGTCATCATGGTCCCGCGCAATAGTTGTACCATTATCGATTATTTGGGCATTTAAGCCACACTGCGAAGTCCCACAGCATGCAAATATTGATGAACTCAAAGTGGGTGAATCGCAGGCAAAATCTGCGCGCAAATACCGTTGGGGTAAGGGAACATTCTGGGGGGGATTCTTTCTGGTAACTGACTTTCTGCTAAAAGCTATCGGTAAGCTGGGTATCATGCCATTGCGTCAAAAAGCTTTAGCCAGGGCGGAAGAATGGATTGTCCAGCGCCTTGAGAAAAGTGACGGAGTCGGCGCCATTTTCCCCCCGATTATCAATACCATCATTGCCTTCGACTGTCTCGGCTACCGCAAGGATGACGAGTTGCAGCGATCACAGATCCAAGAGCTTGAGCGTTTAGAGGTAGATCGCGGACCTGACCAATTAAAAATTCAACCATGTTTTTCTCCGGTTTGGGATACAACCAATGCACTGACAGCAATTCTGGATGCCGGGCTTCCTGCATCCGATCCAGCGGTACAGCGTGCCGCACGTTGGTTATTATCGAAAGAAGTCAAGTTGCCGGGTGACTGGAGACTTTGGTATAAGGGTGGGGAGCCGGGCGGTTGGTTTTTTGAGTATAACAATGAGTTTTACCCTGATGCTGATGATACCGCAGAAGCGTTACACTGCCTGTGCCGAACTGATTTTGACTCACCTGAAGAGTCTGCAGCATGCTCTGCCGCTATCCAACGCGGCTTAGACTGGCAATTTGCCTGCCAAAACCCTGACGGTGGTTGGCCGGCATTTGATAAGAATTGCGACGATGAGTATCTGACCTATGTCCCGTTTGCTGATCATAACGCCATGATAGACCCGAGTTGCTGCGATATAACCGGACGCAGCCTGCAGGCATTATCCAAGCTCGGCTACACCTTGGAAGATAGCGACGTCAAGCGCGCTGTAGATTTCTTGCTGGCAAGCCAGGAGAGTGATGGCACTTGGTACGGGCGCTGGGGCGTCAATTACATCTACGGAACCTGGCTGGCCATTCAAGGTTTGCATGCAATCGGTATGGACCTTTCCGGTGAGCGTTTCCAGAAAGTAGTTGGCTGGCTGGAAAAGACGCAAAATTCTGATGGTGGCTGGGGCGAATCGGCTGCCAGTTACGATCAGCCGGAACTGCGTGGAGACGGTGAAAGTACTGCGTCACAGACAGCCTGGGCGTTGATGACACTACTAAATCTTGATGCTGGTGATTCAACTGCACTACAGCGTGGTCTGGATTATCTCATGCGCACTCAGAAAGAAAATGGAGACTGGAACGAAGACGCTTGGACAGGCACCGGCTTCCCGCGAATCTTTTATCTCAAATACCACATGTATAGCCTGTATTTTCCAATCATGGCGCTGGCGCGCTACAATGAGTACCTTGAATCCAGCCAGAGTAATAATTTCGGAAAATCTACAGCTAACACCGGGGAGTGACGAACACCGCCGCACTCGGTATAATCTCTGCCATTCCTGAAGAGCTCTGGTACCTGAGACGGGCCAACTGCAAGAGACTGGCTGGCGACCGCACAAGACGCATTGACCTAGCACAGATCGGCGGCTCCTCCGTGTACCTTATTGCTGGAGGCGATGGTTTGCGAGCGGCTGCTTCAGGTGTTCAACAGCTTATTAGCCAGTATCCGCAAGGACCGTTACTTGGCCTTGGTATTGCAGGTGCCGCAGTAGATGAGTTGTGTGAGGGGGACTTGATTGCTGCAAGTGAAGTCTACGGGCCTGATGGCAGTATGATGACCGCTGACACTCAACTGCTGGATATTGCAGCGGGTTATCATGGGAGGATACAAACCGGGGTTTTGGCTTCAGTCAATCAGCCTGCTGGCCCCGAGCAGAAAAGACAGCTTGAGGCCAGGTACACAGGGCCGCTTGCTGTGGACATGGAGTCTTCAGCCTGGTTACAAACTGCCAGCACGGCGGGAAGGCAAATGGTCGTGGTGCGTTGCATCCTTGATCCGGTCGATGAATTGCTGCCCCAGTTTCTTAGTGCCACGATTGAAGGTGATGCAGGTATCAATCGGAATAAACTACTGCTGTACGCGATTACCCACCCTGCCTGCTGGCGGCAGTTGATACAGTTAAGCGGTCGGATGCGTCGGTGTGCTCGAATACTGGCTGATTTTGCCAGCGACTTCGTGAAAAGGCTGCCGTGATCAGTTGTCTTCAGTTGGCGCCTCCGCTTGCCCAAGCAGCCCGAACATGGCAATCGCGGGCAGGCCAATGAGAAATTCTCTTGCCCGCTTGGCCAGCGATATGCTCAATCCGATTTCCTGTGACAGCCCAAGCGATGCTCCCAGGATGATGAAGCCACCTTCTTGCACTCCGTAACCACCGGGTACTATAAATGCTGCTCGCCTTAGTCCCAGAGTGAGACTTTCCAGCAGTAACGCGGTCATAAAGCTCTGTGGTACACCAAAGACCCAGAGCAACAGCCAAACCTCCCCAACGCTGATAATCAGTGCTGCCAGACGCCAGCATAATGACGAGCTGATAGCAAATTTTCTACTGTAGATGCCCCTTAATTCCTGCTCCACGGCAGTAGCAGTAATTGGCTCATTATGATCCGCAGATTGGCGAAACTTGCGTACCATGCGCTTCAGTGTTTTGCCGACCCTGCCGGAAAATTGGAGGTAAAAAAAGACCGCCAGCGCTACTGCAAAGCCGGCCATCACAATTAGCAACACAATAGCTAGTTTTGTTTCGCCGGGATAAAACAGTAGCATGACAGCGCCAGCAAGTGAAAAGATGGCCTGGGCCAATGTTCCCACGGTTACATCAGAAATGACGGAAGCCGTCGCCGGTGCTGCGTGTGTCCCTGCCTTTACTGCTAGACGGACACGCCAGACATCGCCACCGACCTGTGCCACTGGCAGCAGGTTGTTGGCACTGTTTGACAGCCAACGCCACTCCCATAGTTTGAGCCAGTTAAGGTGCAGGCCTGCCGGTAGTAGCGGTCGCCAGGCAAATGCTGCCAACAACAGGAAGAGTAAAAAAATGGAGCAACTAGCCAACAGCCAAAAGCCGAGTTCTGAAAGTGTCTGCCATGTCTTGGTAAGATCCTGGGTGCTGAGTAGAGCAACCAGTAAGGCAATGCCAATCAGCCACCTGAGCCACTTAAAACGACCGCTTGCCGGCCTGCCCCGTGAATTCATTCGCTAGCTACGCCCGGTGGTAACTCGACCGAGAAGTCGTCGGATGGTAGCTGAATGGAGTAATCATCGGCGGGCTCACCGGTCTCGTCTTCGTCATTGATTAGAAATTTACGTCGTTGCATATAAGCCTCACGCACAAACAAGTATCGATCAATGGCTGAGCGGTCAACAGCATCAATTTTATCTGAAGCTTCCGAGCGGTCATTAACCATGCCTGACACAGTCAGAGTCAGTCCTGCGTCTTGAATTTGTAGCAAGTCGAGGTAAGCCAAACGATAAAACCACGGCGCAACGCGTGCTGCGGCATCACGCATATAAGCCGGACCGAGTACCGGTAAGACTAAATATGGACCTGAGGGTACACCCCATACCGCGAATGTCTGGCCGAAGTCTTCGTGATGTTTTTCCAGGCCCATTTTTGTTGCAGGATCAAAAATTCCAGCAATGCCGATTGTTGAATTGATAATGAATCTGGGTAGATCGGAAGCAGCCTCTTTGGGTTTCCCTTGGAGCAATTGATTTGCCGCAGTAATTGGATCAGACAAATTGCTGAAGAAATTAGCGACACCATTGCGCACAGGCCTGGGCATGACTGTCTGGTACACGGTAGTCACCGGTCGCAGGAGAACTGTGTCGAGTCCCTGGTTGAATGTAAAAAACACGCGATTGATAAACTCCAGCGGGTCACTGGTAGGGATCTCCGAATCAATGAGTTCACTGCTATCCGGCAAGTCCCCGCCAGGTCCATCATATTGGCGACTGTCAGCTGATTGTTGCTGCTGGGATGTGGCGCAGCCACTGATTAAGAGGGAGCCCAGAGCAAACGGTATGAGTAAAATTTTGAGAACAGCAAAACCTGCCCTGCAATTGTTAAACATAATATATTTTCTTTAACTACCAGCCGGATTGCTACTACTATTTTCCCGGCCAACCACCGTACTCATCAATTTTTTTCTTGATTTGAGACAACAGGCCATCGAAGCCGTCAGATTTGATCGTTCGCTGGTACTCAGCACGTTTAACTGCCAGATCACTCACCCCTTCGACCACTACATTGATGATTCGCCACTTACCGCCAATGTTGGCCAAAACATAGTCCATTGGAATTTCTTTACCGGACTTGCCGCGGAGCACCGTCTTTACCAGAACTTGGCCGCGGCTGATCGCCTTACTCTCGATTACCACGAAGGATTGGCCTGAATATGTATCAAAATTATCAGCCATCTGAGCGACAGCCAGTGCTGAGAACGTGTCTACAAATTTTTGCTGCTGCGGATTTTGTAATGTCTGCCACTGCGAGCCGAGAACTACTTGGGAAATCGTTGAGAACTGGTAAGTTGACTGAGCTGCTGATTCCAGCTCCCGGAAGCGTTTTGAATAATTCCAGTTGCTGCCTGCCTGCATGCTTGCTAGCAGACCAGCTTGAAGCTTCTTGACGGTCTGCTCAGCGGCGGCGGTGTCTGCACTGGCGTGGTGGGTTGCGGCCACTGTGGCAACAAAAAACAGCAGGGTGAGTGAGTTGACTAATATATTTCTATTTGCCATGGGAAATCAAAATTACATAAGTTGCAGGGCTGGGATACTCAATTCGGTACGCACAACATATAACTAAACATTGCAGAATATGAGTTCCAGTGCACCCTACAAATTCATTTATTTCATCCAATTACTGAATTGAATACACCCGTTACCAACCAGTCCACAATTCGCTCTGCTTTAGCCCAGGCATTCTTCGGGCGACTGACGCGGTTTGTCGTGAAGCGGGCATGGCTGATAGCTGGAGCGTATCTGGTGGTAACAGTGGCTTTGGCGGTTTTTGCTGCCATGAGGTTGGGTATTGATACTTCCAATGAGCGGCTATTGGTCCACAATTCCGAGTACCAGCAAGCGCAGGATCAATATAGGGAGGCTTTCCCCCACAGCGGCAAGGAACTGCTGGTTGTAGTTGAGGCCCAAACTCCTGAAACAGCACGCAGTGCCGCTGCAGAACTCTATCAACACATCAAGTCGTTGCCCGAGGTTTTTCCGCAAGCTGAATGGCCTGGGGAGTCAGAATTTTTGCGTGAGAACAGGCTGCTATTTCTGGATCTAGAAGAGATTGAGGATATCACTAACCGGCTTGCTGAAGCCCAACCATTTCTTGCCAGACTAGCTGACCAGACCAGTTTGCCACGATTGTTTGAGACCCTGGAGTTGGCCCTGGACCCGGATTTGGATGAGGTCGATATCGAAGTCGAGCCGGTTCTCAGCCGCATTGCCGATACCATAAGGTCGATCAACAGGGGAACCCCCCAACGACTTTCCTGGAGTGAACTGATGGCTGGGGATACCGGCAATGTCGAGATGCGCAGGCAATTTCTGCTGGTTTACCCAAACCTTGATCAGGGTCGCTGGCTCTCGGCTGCGGCTGCAGTGACTGAAATCCGTAATGCTGCTGAAAAATTGCAGCTTTTTGAGAACCATGGAGCAGTGGTCAAGCTTAGTGGCTCTGTCGCGCTGGCGTATGACGAGCGGCTCACAATTATTGGTGATGGTCGGACGATTGCCGTGTTGGCTTTGCTGATGGTTGCCGGAGTGCTGGCGTTGGGCCTGCGTTCCGGGCGGCTGATAGTTGTTTCATTGATTTCGCTATTAGTTGGACTGTGCCTGACTGCGGCTTTTGCTGCTGCTACGGTAAAGAGCTTGAACATGATTTCAGTGGCGTTTGCCGGGCTTTATATCGGCCTCGGCATCGACTACGCGATCCATTACAGCTTGCGATTCAGGAAGAACCTCGATGAGGGATACTCGCTCGAAGATGCATTGGAGCGCACATCAGTTATGCTGGCGCCAACATTGTTGGTTTGTGCGATCAGCACCATGATTGGTTTTTATTGTTTTATCCCTACAGCTTATCGGGGGCTGTCAGAGCTGGGATTGATAGCAGGTACTGGTATGCTGATCAGCTTTCTTCTCAGTATCACATTGCTACCGGCAATAATTAGAATTTCGGGATTTCAGCGTACTAGCGCACCCGACAAGCTCCTGTCCATGACTTGGCTCAAGCCGCTGGCTAATGCGCCCGATCGGTTTCGGGCAGCTTATCGGGTGGCCGCCATTGTGATTACCTTGTTGGGAATTCTGGCATTACCATTTGTCATCTTTGATTCAAACCCGCTCAACTTGCGCTCACCGGAAACTGAATCGGTACGCGCATTGAATGAAATCGAAGACGATCCGAGGCTTAATTTGCGAACCGTTAATGTGTTGGCAGACAACCCACAAGCAGAATCAGAATTGGCTGCACAGTTAGAGCGACTAAGTACTGTCGAAAAAGTTCGTAGACCGGACAACCTCGTCCCCGCAGAGCAAGATACCAAGCTGGCAATGCTGGCAGATCTCTCGTTGATTCTCGGTATCGACTACTACGGGGAAGATCAATATCACATTCAGCCTGCAAGTATCCAGCAGGTCACGGCCGCTTTGGAGAAATTACAGGTAGCGCTGGAAGCTTCCGGGCAATTGGGAGCTGGGCGTGAGCTGGCGACGGAAATAGGATCACTGCTCGAGCGGGTCGCAGACGCCTCTCCTGAGGAGAAAGCCCTGCTGCTGCAACAACTGCAAACTGGCCTCCTTGCAACTCTCCCACCTGCTATTACACAGCTACAGACATCGTTGCAGGCTGACTATGTCACATTGGACAGCCTGCCAGACGATTTACGTAATAAATGGATCAGCGAGGATGGTGAGCGTCGCTTGCAAGTTATCCCCGCAGATTCAACTGATACATTTAGCAGAAAGAAATTTATCGACGAGGTCTACACGGTGACTGAGCAAGCAACAGGGAGACCTGTGTCTGAGCAGCTTGCCGGTGATGCCATCGTGAGCAGCTTTCGAGTAGCACTGGTAATTGCTTTGGCAGCTATTACCGGTGTCGTCTATTTTGCCATGCGTAAGTTAAGGGATACTCTGCGCATCCTGGGCTTATTAATCCTTACAGCATTGCTGACGACTTCGGTTACGGTGCCGTTGGGTTTGGCATTCAACTTTGCTAACGTGATTGCTATCCCGCTACTGCTAGGCTTAAGCGTAGACACCACCATTCATCTGGTGGCGCGTTGGCGCAAGGGTGGGGTGACTGCTGCCGGCCTGCTTGCGACCACGACCAATCGTGCGGTTCTGGTCAGCGCCTTTACGACTATGTGCAGCTTTAGTAATTTGGCATTTGCTGACCACCGCGGAATGGCAAGTATGGGTTTGTTACTATTTGCCGGGACCTGCTTGATGTTGTTGATTAACCTGCAGATACTACCCGCATTATTACCACCTAAAGATGCTGCAAATGCTGCGAAACCAGCCGGCTAATCCAATAAACACGGAAGAATTGGGATTTTCATCTTGTCGGCAAGTCTGAGGTAACAGAAAAGAGTATGGATACATGAAAGCTATTGTTACTGTGATGCCAAAACGCAACATCCTTGACCCACAGGGGGTCGCTGTAAGGGATGCCATCAAGCAGCAGGGAATGGACCAAGTCGCTGCGGTACGTATTGGTAAGTTGATCGAGATTGAGATTGCCGATGGGCAGAAGCTTGATGAGACCAAGCTGCACGAAATTTGTAACGACCTGTTGTCTAACCCCGTGATAGAGGATTATCACCTCGAGATAGAATCGTGAATCCCGAGATAGCTGTTATTCAGTTTCCCGGTTCTAATTGTGATCAGGATTGCGTGATCGCTTTGAACGACCTTGGGGCCAGGGCCCAATTGGTCTGGCATAAAGAGGCATCAGTTGAGAATTTTGATGCTGTCGTTGTACCCGGTGGGTTCTCTTACGGTGATTATCTGCGGTGCGGTGCTATTGCGCAGTTCTCTCCGGTTATGCAATCGGTCAAAGCCCTTGCGGGTAGTGGCCTGCCGGTGCTAGGGATTTGCAACGGCTTTCAGATACTGTGTGAGTGCGGCCTGCTGCCTGGTGCATTAGTGCGCAACCGCAGCCTGCATTTCGTTTGTGACTATGTCTATTTGCGGGTTGAATCCGGACGATCACCAGTAACCAATGAAGCAATGCAGGATGAGGTGTTGAGCATACCTGTCGCCCATGGTGAAGGTAACTATGTTGCCGATCAGGAGATACTGCGTGAGTTGGACGCGAATGGACAAGTTATCCTACGCTACTGCATGGCAGATGGAGTGATTAACAGCGTGGCGAATCCTAATGGTTCGATCGATAACATTGCCGGTGTTTGCAATGTCAGCGGAAACGTCATCGGTATGATGCCGCATCCGGAGCGGGCGTATGAGCCCAGGCTGGGCAGTAGCGACGGGCGTAAGTTGCTCGAGCTTTTTATAGAAAACTGCAAGTCATCGGAAAGGGTTGCATGATGAGTGGTGCAGCAGAGCAGCAAATTTCACCTGAAGTGATATCTAAACATGGGATATCACCAGAGGAGTATCAGCGGATTCTTGAAATACTCGGACGCGAGCCGAACATTACTGAGCTGGGAATCTTTTCCGTGATGTGGAGCGAACACTGCTCGTATAAAAATTCGCGCCTGGAACTGAAAAAGTTTCCTACAACCGGTGAGCGGGTGCTAGTCAAGGCGGGCGAGGAAAATGCCGGGGTAATCGACATTGGGGATGGCTGGGCAGTTTGTTTCAAAATGGAGAGCCATAACCATCCGAGTGCGGTCGAGCCATTTCAGGGTGCAGCTACCGGGGTGGGTGGCATCATCCGTGACATTTTCACCATGGGTGCGCGGCCGGTCTTTAGTCTGAACTCTCTGCGTTTTGGTGCAATAAACGGTGCAGGTGATGATGCCCAACAGCAAAATAACCGGCGGTTATTTGCAGGCGTAGTTGCGGGTATTTCTCATTACGGCAACTGCATTGGAATTCCAACGATTGGCGGCGAGGTGTATTTTGATGATAGTTACCAGGGCAACCCATTGGTTAATGTTTTTTGTCTCGGTGTCCTGCGGCACGAGCAGATCGCTCGAGGAGCTGCGGAAGGAATTGGCAACCCGGTTTTTTACGTTGGTGCGGAGACCGGTCGCGATGGGCTGGCCGGCGCAGCATTTGCTTCACGCGAGCTGACCGAAGAATCCAAAGAGGATCGCCCGGCCGTGCAAGTTGGTGATCCATTTAAAGAAAAATTGCTGCTCGAAGCGTGCCTCGAGCTGCTGGATAGCGGCTGTGTGACTGGGATTCAGGATATGGGTGCGGCGGGACTAACTTGCTCGACTTGCGAGACAGCGTCGCGCGGCGGGACTGGAGTTGAAATTGATCTGTCATTAGTTCCACAGCGTGAACCCGGCATGACGCCATATGAAACGATGTTGAGTGAGTCGCAGGAACGCATGCTTATCATTGTCAAAAAAGGGGAAGAGGAAACTGTCCGCAGGATTTTTGAGAAATGGGATCTGCCCTATGCAGAGGTAGGTACAGTTAAAGATGATGGCATGATGCGCGTGTTGGATAGCGGCCAGGTAGTTGCAGAGATTCCTGCAGCTAAGCTGGCGGATGATGCGCCAGTTTACGAGCGTGAAATCTGCAAGCTCGATCTGCCGGATCCCATCGATCTGGAAAGCATCAATGAGGTCTCGCCAGAGCAGGCGCTGGTACAATTATTGTCCGACCCATCGATTGCCTCAAAGCGTTGGGTCTACCGCCAATACGACCATATGGTCCGCATTGGAACCGTCGTGCGCCCAGGCTCGGACGCAGCTGTCTTTTACATACGCGAAGCGGATAAGTATGTAGCGGCTACAAGTGACTGCAATGCCATCTTTTGTCAGTTAGATCCGCGCACTGGAGCGCAATTGGCAGTTGCTGAAGCAGCGCTTAACCTTGCTTGTTCCGGTGCTCGACCACTGGCCGTTACCGATAACCTGAATTTTGGCAACCCTTACAAGCCGCGCAATTTTACCCAGTTACGCGAGGCGGTCGAGGGCATGGCGGAAGCTTGTCGTGTTTTTGCAACACCGGTCACGGGAGGGAATGTCAGCCTCTACAATGAAAGTCCGGTTGCTGCAGTGGACCCGACGCCGACGGTTGGCATGGTGGGCTCAATAGCGGCCCCCGACCACATTACCACACAGCATTTCAAGACGAATGGAGACACGATCGTGTTGGTAGGCGGCTACGGTAGTGAACTGGGCGGCAGTCACTACCTCAAGGTGTGTCACGGGCGCAAGGCAGGTAAACCTCCAATCGCCGACCTGAAGCAAGCAAAGGTGCTGGTCGATACGCTCGTGTCTGCTATTGAGGCGGGTATTGTCAGGAGCGCGCATGATTGCTCGGAAGGTGGGTTGGCAGTGGCACTCGCCGAGTGCTGCTTTGGCGCAGAGGTGCTAGGAGCAGAAGTGGACCTCGGGACTACCGGATTACGCCAGGACGTTGTATGGTTTAATGAATCAGCACGGCGGGTTGTGCTAAGCTCCGCTCCGAGTGATGTGGAACAACTGATTGAAACATTCACCTCTGCCGGATTGGCTGTGCAGGTCATTGGTACTGTCGGTGGTGATCGCTTTACGCTGACGGCAGACGATCAATCATGGAGTTGGCAAGTCAATGGTCTCAAGCAATGCTGGGACACATCAATTCACAAGTGCATGGAAGATTCAGATTCCTAACGTGCTGGATTTTCAGCAACAAGCAATTGAGTGCGTATCACAATTGAACTATTATTAAATAAGTGAAGATTGTATCTAGCATCAACCATCCCTCACATGAGTGCGGGGTCTTTGCGATTTATGGGCATCAGAATGCGCCACTGCTCACTTATTATGGACTCTTTGCTCTGCAGCATCGCGGTCAGGAGAGTGCCGGCATCGTAGCGGCCGCCGAGCCTTACTCGCCATTCAATACGCAAAAAGGTATGGGGCTGGTGTCACAGGTCTTTTCAGGTGAAAAGCTGGAAAAACTCCAGGGCACCAGGGCGGTTGGGCATGTCCGCTACTCGACCACCGGGTCGACAACCAAACTTAATGCGCAACCGCTAACAGTGGACTGTGGGCGTGGGCAATTGGCAATCGGTCATAATGGCAACCTGATTAATGCGGCCATGCTGCGTGATGAATTGGAAAGTAAAGGCTCGATCTTTCAGACTACCGGTGACACTGAGATCGTATTGCACCTTTTGGCTCAACCATCAAATAATGGTAACTCAGCGCTTGGTAATTTGCAGCGGGTGCAGGGGGCATTCTCTATGGTAATGATGGACGAGGAGGGGATCATCGGGGTGCGTGACCCATTTGGATTCCGCCCCCTTGTGCTCGGTAAGCTTGATGGTGCGTTTGTACTTTCTTCGGAAACCTGTGCGCTTGACCTGATCCAGGCAGAGTACATTCGTGATGTTGAACCGGGTGAAGTAGTCATCATTAACCAGAATGGGATTCGTTCCGAATTCCCATTCAAGCAGGAGCGTAAGGCATTTTGCATCTTTGAGTATGTTTATTTTGCCCGCCCTGACAGTATTATTGACGACATGAACGTCAGTAAGGTGCGTGTTGAAATGGGGCGCGAGTTAGCCCGTGAGCACCCGGTGGAAGCAGATATTGTCGTGCCGGTTCCGGATTCGGGAATTTATGCTGCCATGGGACTGGCGGATGAATTGGGGATTCCATTCGAGCAGGCTTTTGTCCGCAACCACTACATCGGACGTACCTTCTTACAACCAACCCAGCTGATTCGTGACTTTAATGTCCGGGTTAAACTCAACCTTATCAAAGATGCCGTAGCTGGTAAACGTGTCATCGTAGTGGACGACTCCATTGTACGCGGCACGACCGCGCGTGCCAGGGTGATCAATCTACGTGAGGCAGGTGCCAAGGAAGTGCATATGCGGATATCCTGCCCGCCACACAGGCATGCCTGTCATTACGGGATCGATTTTCCGGATCCCAGTAAATTGATTGCCAATCAATGCAGCATGGACGAAATCAAAAAGTATTTGGGTGCAGATAGTATCGGCTATCTGGATGTTGATGGCATGGTGCGGGCTACCGGACTGAAGCGTGAAGACTTTTGCCTGGCTTGCTTCACCGGCGACTATCCGATCGAGGTCGATCCACGGGTGGACAAGTTCTTGATCGAGCGCCGGCGTAACTCGGAACGCCATCTGGTAGAACCAGAAAGCCACCCCTCACTGTTCAGTAAGGATAGCTGAACCATCTTATACTTTGTATTGGCTAAGAAAATCAAGGAAAGAGGATTTACGCTTAAACCCGCGTAGAATAAAATAAGAGAAGCTCAAGTGCTTGAACTACGCCTCTGTGATATTACCTGTAATAACTTAAAAGTGAAGCGCATCCTGCAGCGGTACCAAGGGTTGCAATAATAAACGTTGACTTCGTTATTCTGAAATAAGGTTGCGCCATTCCTAAAATAAAAGGAAACCCGGCCATAAGATAACGTGATGAAAACAGATGGGTAATTCCACAAGCAGTGGCGGTGAGTAGTAATGATAAGAAA
>CAYUDZ010000012.1:30767-33690 GCA_964443575.1 uncultured Chthoniobacteraceae bacterium
TGATAAGAAATAATTTGGTACAATGATCACCATAATAATAGCAAGATAAGCTAACGCTAGAATACCATGTTGTATATTAAAACCTCCTCCAGCGTGAGATTGTGATGGAGGAGTCAATCCTCCCCACACAATAAAAACTGGGACAGTAATTGCACAGGCAATCAGTAAGCCAAGCAGTGCCTGTAATCGAAAGCATTTCATTAAAATTGCTAAACCAGGGAAAGCTAACAAAACAGGCAAGTAAGTTTGCCTTCCTAAAATACATAATCCCGCAAAGATTCCAGCAAGTATGAAGCCGGCGCAGCATAGCCAAGAATTATCCTGTCCTATTGCCCATGCCACGCACATCAGTCCGACGCTTGCCATAAATAGTGCTGGAATTTCAGTAAGTGCCATGCCAGTCGTAACCCAAACCATAGGTACGCATAACAACATTCCTGCTATAATTGCCGATTTCGAATTGTATAATAATTTAAAACTTACCGCTGTAGCTAAAATACAAAGGATAAGAAGTGATAGATTGACAAAACGAATGGCAGGAGCCTGAAAGCCTGTGAACTTACTGAGTGAAGAGTGCAACAGCGGGTAAATCGGACCTGCAGCTGAGGGCAGTGGACTGGTCAACAACTCGTACAAAGTTGAACCTTCTGCAAGCATTTTGGCGCCCTCCAAATGCAGAGGTTCATCGTATAGATATCTGCCCGGCGACATCGATATACAGATAGTTAAAAGTACGACTATCAGTAAGTAGTAGCTAAGAATTAGTTTATTCATGGGTTTCAGAAGACAATAGTCGATTAGAGATCTCCGATCTATAGTGTCTGAAATGCCCTGGACTATCGGTAAAAGATGTTTCGCAAAAATGGGTAAGCCTGATGTAAGCGCCAACGGCGTAAGGCCCACACTCAGTATATAGTATACGAAGATACCTTTACATAATCATGCTGCCTAAGACCAAAGCCACAACCGAGACCAACTTAAGCAGGATATTCAATGATGGCCCCGCAGTATCCTTGAGCGGATCCCCGACAGTATCACCAACGACTGCTGCCTTATGCGGGTCAGAGCCTTTGCCATATTTTTGACCATCAATTTCAACGCCCTCTTCGATCATCTTCTTGGCATTATCCCAAGCACCACCAGCATTGGCCTGGAAAATGGCCAGCAAGACTCCGGAGACTGTTACTCCGGCGATCAGGCCGCCGAGTGCCTCTGCTCCCGAACCGGTGAAATGCTTGAACCCGAAGCCGACAATGACCGGAGCCAGCACCGCGAGCAGGCCGGGGGCTATCATTTCACGGATGGCGGCCTTGGTTGAGATGGCAACGCACTTGCCATACTCAGCCTTGCCATTGGCTTTTTCCAATACCTCCTGATCAGCCGCATCCCATTCATCCTGATGACGGCCTTCATTTTTCTTCATAATCTCGAGGGCAGCTTTCAGTTCGGGGATGTTGACAAATTGGCGACGCACCTCCTGGATCATCGACATGGCGGCGCGACCTACAGCTCCCAGTGCTAACGAAGAGAATAAGTAAGGCAGCATCGCACCCAAAATCAGCATGGCCATAACCTGTGCCTTGGAGATATCTATCTGTTGCAAGCCGGTGACTGCCATGAAAGCACTAAACAGTGCCAGTGCCGTTAGTGCGGCAGAGCCGATAGCAAATCCCTTGCCGACAGCAGCCGTAGTATTACCCACAGCATCCAATTTATCGGTGCGCTCACGTACTTCTTTTGGTAGGCCGGACATTTCAGCTATCCCGCCAGCATTATCGGAAATAGGACCATAGGCATCGACTGCCAATTGGATTCCGGTGTTTGCCAGCATACCGACTGCGGCAATGGCTATGCCATACAGGCCAGCCATTGCATAAGCAACCAGAATTGCGGCAACCAGGATGATGATTGGAATTGCAGTCGATTTCATGCCGACTCCCAGTCCGGCAATGATATTGGTAGCAGAACCGGTGACCGACTGGTCGACGATGTTCACGACAGGTGGTTTGCCGGTACCTGTATAATGCTCTGTCACCAAACCGATAGCGACGCCGGCAATTAAGCCGGCCAAGCTGGCCAAAAAGACGCCTGCAGAAGTGTAGGTTGCCCCACTGGCAGCATCCCAGTGATGGGGCAGGATACCGGTGATAAGAAACCAGCTGGACACAACCAGCAAGCCGGCTGAGACGAACTGCCCAATGTTGAGCCCGGCCTGCGGATTTCCCCCTTCTGGAACTTTAACAAAGAAGACCCCGATAATCGAACAGATGATACCCACCGCAGCTAATAGCATTGGCAGCAGTACAGGCGCGATCGCTCCCAGGGTGAGGCCACCATCTGCGAACTCCGGCAGTACCGCCATGGTTGCGCCGATGACCATCGCTCCGATCATAGCGCCTATGTAAGACTCAAACAGGTCAGCCCCCATACCGGCGACATCACCTACATTATCGCCGACATTGTCAGCAATCGTTGCCGGGTTGAGCGGGTGATCTTCCGGAATGCCTGCCTCGACTTTACCCACTAAGTCAGCACCTACGTCGGCAGCTTTGGTGTAGATACCACCACCTACGCGGGCAAAAAGTGCGATTGACGAAGCTCCAAATGAAAACCCTGTAACAACATTAAGCACCTTGGAGATATCAATCACACCATCAGTCACAAAAATGCTTGAATAAGCCAGTATTAGCGTGCTGAGGCCGAGCAGGCCCAGGCCGACTACCCCCATGCCCATTACCGAGCCGCCACCAAAAGCGATAGCCAGTGCCTTATTTAATCCATCCCGGGCAGCATGGGTTGTACGGATGTTGGCCTTGGTTGCGACACGCATGCCGATGAATCCAGCCAGGCCGGAACAGACCGCACCGATGACAAACGAGACTGCGATCAACGGGCTGGAATTTGGGTCGACCGAGCCTTGCCA
>CAYUDZ010000013.1:0-32927 GCA_964443575.1 uncultured Chthoniobacteraceae bacterium
CAAAGCTCAGGAAAGCGGCAACTGAGGTAAAGATAGTTTGACTGACCCCAAATCCACCGCTAGTAGACGGTCTTCCACCTTTGACGTTTCAACCGTCGATTACCGCCAACGTTGGCTATAAATCGCGATTGCCGTGTCAAGTTAGGCGATGTAAGATGATCACGTGAAACTTCTCGAAGCGGCGGGCGTAATAAAGGTCCCACCCAGTGAATTCGTCTCAGGGCAACTCACTCTAAAGGGAGAACCAGTTTCGAATAAATGTAAGTTCAGAGATGCTGTCATCTCTGAAGAGGAGGCTGCCATCGTGACAGCAATCCGTGAGCATTTGAAGTTCGTCGAGAATGAGGATTTAGCCCGGATAAATCAAAAGGTCGATATGTCGATAGGATTAAAGAGTTGCAGAGTAGTGAATAAAGTAGAAAACATGGCTGAGTTCTACCTCAGCCTTGACTACTGTCCGCCAAATTCAATTACTGCATTAGCAGTCAGCTTCAGATAATTGTCATATGCCGAACATTGCATATCCTTGACTGCAATGTGATAGGCAACCATATCATCTCCCATAGCAATCGTCCCCTCGTCCTGTAGAGCAAGTGGAATCTTGATCCGCGTCATGCGTGATTCCGGGATATCAAATTTGGGTCGGATGGTAATATGACCAAACCCCGGGATATGGAAGCGGCAGCGCAGTTCCAGATCCTTGATCGGGTCGATCATGATCGCGATGATCGGCAAAGTCGGGTCATCGGTGCGTAATACGAACCGCCCGTTGAGCGTCAATTCTTTAGGGTCAAACTTGACACCGATCGGCTCAGGGTGACTGGGGTCCAGACCCTGGTAGAACTTTGTCCCAGGTTTTGGCTTGCCTAGCTGCGCCCTGACACCGAGTTGTCCTTCGACCGCAATCACGCCGCTAGCCGAATAACGGATAATTTCTATCCCGTCATCAGATGTCTCTGCCGATAGCGTGTCGATCTGCATGTCTGCTCGCGTTTTTTCCGGCTCCTCCAGCCACGCCCGATAATGAATTGGTCCTGCCTTACCCTCAGTCAGGTCACCGAATGAGTCCGTTGCCTGCATCACCATCCGCTTGCTGGCTTGCGGTAAATCGTCGAGCCGGTAAACCAGAAACTCGAATACCCGCTTGGACAACCTGAGCCCGAAGTTTGAATTAAACGCGATAGCGTCAACCCTGGCGTCAAAATCAAACTGTTGCCAGAGCCTGCTATGTACCTCTTTAGGTCGTGCTTGCGCGCCGCGCTTGTCCAGGTTGGCAAACACATGAATCCCGTACTCAGTGAATACAACAGCCTCGACAGCAAAGCCGAGGTCAGTGTTCAGCTCGCCAATGTGAAGGTCGGTCTTAATCCAGGGGTCACCTTCATTCTGCCCGAGCTTAACAATTACCTCGGGCGTCAAAGGCGGCAACTCGATTGGCAGTTCACGCATGACAGGCAACTCAAAGCCCTCCCACGAGGCCAACTGCTCTCGTGCCCACTGCTGGCTCAGATCCTTAAATAGTCCACTGAAAGCGAAACGCATCGAACCAATACCAAATACCGGCATAATTGAAATTGGGCGAATTCTGAGAAAGATCCTTTCGCCTTTGTAGTCCAGCTCAAGCGCTGCTGCGATCTTGCCACCGAATGATATATCATTACTGGTATCAGAATAACTGCCATGGAGGTAAATGAGCGGAAAGCCGCGCTTGAAATCAAATGATAGGGAATCAACTTGCACGGTTGTATGCTCCGACAGCCTGATAGTATTGCCGGCAACCTCTGAGGCGATGTCCTCAAGCAAGGCGGCAGACAGAAAGAATTCCAGGTCATTGGCTTCACGCGGGTCGATATCTGTGGATAGCCATTCTTCGAAACGTGCAGTGTAGGCCTGCTCCGCCTTTGCTAATTGCTGATCTTGTTGTGCTGCAAGCTCACCCAAATGGCGGCCAACCCACCAACTCAGGCCTAATCCCACAATCATTAGAACCGCCAACACGATGAACAGCCGTTTAAATACCTTATTCACTTGCAGCGTTATAAAGCAACTCGGTCGGAGCATCAAGCGGGTACAAGAGGAATTCAGCGCAAATGACTCTCAAAAATTGATAAGGTGAACATGCAATAATTCTTGAAGTGCAGCTAATATTTGAGTAGAGAGCAATTAGATATCTTAATCGTTAATCATGAAACTTACCACCCCAATCATCCTAATGTTCCCGCTGGCATTTTGCTCGCTCTTGATTGCTCCGCCTAGCCCGGATCAATCACAAACTTCGTAGCGAGACGCAGCGCGAGGTGCTTGGATACAAGGCGGGCGATGGATTTCGCTGTGAGCTGTATGAGTACATACTGTAAACAACGAAATCCAAGCCCAACGCTGTAGAGAAGTGCCTCGCGCTGGTCGCAGCAGATGGCTTGTGATTTATTCGGGCTAAAGCACCAATCATTGATCCTGATGACTTAAGTACCGATCCGCCGATTGACGGAGAGGGAATCTCGGGGCAGCCCGGACGGTCTAGGTAGGGCACCAAGGCGCAAGACCTGATACATTCTGGCAATACAGTCTCAGATCTTCGGCTTCCCGCACCAGCACCCAGCTGATTTAATTTGCCATATATTGAATAGATTTCTGCTGGTAATCGTCGAATTGGTATGAGTGTGAAAGTAAAATGCCTGCAAATTTTATCAATGGCAGCTATGCTGTCACTGCTAACCTCCTGCATGACGACGTATGATGCCTACGGCCGCCCGGTCCAGACTGTGGACCCTGCATTGGCGGTTGCCGGTGTCGCGGCAGCAGGGTTAATCGGCTATGCCATTGCCGATGGTATTGATGATAATAACTATCGCGGTAAAAAATATCACCGTGGCAACTACTACGGGCGCAGCGGAGGCTACCGCTACGGCTCACGTTGTGGCAGCTATTATTACTGAGATTTGAGCCAAGTAGGCTGGGGTAGTATATTGCTAGACTCAACTGCTCTGCGCTCTACTCAGCAGCCTCACTCTTCTCGAACAGATCTTTATCGAATAACGCGAGATACATCAGGCGGTAGATGTCGGTGTTGTCAGTGAGGTTCGGCAGCTTGTCGGCTTGATGCCCGGAGGCCTTGGCGGCGATGCCGCCGGCCACATCGATAAAAGAAGTCCAGGTGATACCAAATTGGAAGGTATTGCCATTGCGGTCGGGTTTGGATTGGAACGGCCTACCCATGAAGCCGGTGGTTCCATCCAGTGGAGCGGCATTGGCCATGCGACCGGGTAGCGGTTTATCCACAGCAAAGCTGCTGGCAGCAGCCAAGACCTGGCAGACCACCTGCGCTCCACCGCCGTCGCTGTCAGCCGCAGTGACCAGTAGCGTGTCAGGCACGGTAGCAACCTTCTCCAAACCATAGCCCATCGCATCATCGGCACGTCCCAGTGCTTCAAGCAAGCCGGCGGCATTGTTGTTGTTGCCGAAGTTGTCGCTGCCCTCCTCTTCGACCACCAGGAAAAACCCTTTGTCGCCACGGTTGAGTACATCCAGCGCCGCCATCATCATTTCCTTGAGCGTCGGAGCATCCTCCTCATAGAGCGGCTTGCCGGCGGCCTCGAGCATTTCCTCCGGGCGATCGTTGAAGGTGTGGCTGGACGCAAAAACCCCAAGCAGCTTATCGATTGCACCCGGATCAATATTGAGCAGTTCCTCGCGGGTATAGACCACTTTGTAACCAGCCTGCTCGGCTTCCTGGATCAAGTTGCGCTGATCTTTGCGTGCCCCTTGGCCGTGGCGACCTTCGACACCATCAGGCAGCAAATACATTTCACCGCCCGAGAGGATCACATGCGCACCACTTTCGATGACTTGCACCGCTATCTCATCAGTCTTGGTGCGTGCCTCCGAGCTGGCTACGAAAGCCGCTGTACCCGGCTCACAAATATGCCCGCTGTTGACCAACCCGGTGCGCATACCGGCAGCCTGCGCTTCCTTCATAATCGAGCCGTCAAAACCGGACAGCGACTTGATCTTGGTAGTACCATCCATCCCGAATGAGTCGGCCGCCACCTTGACCCCGTATGCGTGGGTGGTCGCGCCACCATGTGACGTTGAAGTCAGGGTGTCCTTCATGTGGCCGGTATAAATGCCAATCTCGTCAAATCGATCCCAAGCCAGCTGCCCGTCGGGGCCCTGGTGGTACATCCGTGCTGCACCCCACGAATTCACCCCGGCACCATCCGGGTGGATAAATATCACGTTACCAGCAAAGATCTGGCCGACGCTGAGCAGAACAAGGGCCAGAACAAACCACGAAAAACTATAAAATCGAATCATCTACAAATGCATGATCCATCTGCACTAAGAATTCAAGCAGCAAACTGTGACAACACCGTTGCAAAGCGGAAGTAATTCAAATTATTGGTGAAAATCAATAAATCTCTACCACTTCGGTAGCTTTCTACTTGCCTAATTCAATCACTACATGGCAATTTACCGGCTTATTGATTGGAGTCTTTAGTGTTAGATTTTCTTTTAGTTTAAATTTGCATTCCCAGCAGCTCCGGTGAGCGATGAGATAATATTAGTAATGACAGCGATATGAGTGAGCCAGTAAGTACAGCAGCAACCGAAGAACAGCATCACGACAGCGGGCATGAACACCATCAGCTCGGCTTCTGGCGCAAATATGTCTTTTCCACTGATCATAAAGTAATCGGTGTCCAATATACGCTCACCGCCCTGATCTTTCTTTTTATCGGCTTCCTGCTAATGGGGGCCATGCGCTGGCAGTTAGCCAACCCCGGCGAGCAGATGTTCAACAGCGAGCTGATCGCCGGCGTCATCGATACCATGCTCGGTGATGAGATGATCGACGATAATGGCGCGATGACACCGACCTTGTACAATTCCTTCGGTGCGATGCACGGCACGATCATGGTATTCCTGGCGATTGTCCCACTGGCCTTCGGCGGATTCGGCAACTACGTGGTGCCACTACAGATCGGCGCGCCGGACATGGCCTTCCCCAAACTCAATATGGCAAGCTACTGGGCATATTTTGTCGGTGGCGTCATCATGCTGGCCAGCTTCTTTGTTCCCGGGGGGGCGGCGAAGTCGGGGTGGACGTCATACTCGCCACTTGCCAACTTTGCCGACAACCCGATGCTGAACTCTGACATCCTGCCATTCTGGAACGGCCAGACGATGTGGCTGCTGGCAATGGTCTTCCTGATCACCTCCTCTCTATTGGGCTCGGTCAACTTCATTACCACGATCATTCAGCTGCGTGCACCGGGTATGACATGGATGAGGCTGCCGTTCTTCTGCTGGGCGCAGTTGGTTACCGCGTTTTTGCTGCTGCTGGCCTTTCCGCCGCTCGAAGTGGCCGCGATTATGCAGCTGATGGACCGCCTGTTCGACACCAGCTTCTTCCTGCCGACCGGTTTGGTCGTCAATGGCGCACAAGTAACCATCAGCGGTGGTGGCAGCCCATTGCTCTACCAGCACCTATTTTGGTTCCTCGGGCATCCCGAAGTCTATGTACTCATATTGCCGGCAATCGGGATTGTCGCCGAAGTGATAACCAACAACACACGCAAAAACCTGTGGGGCTACCGCTCGATGGTTTACGCGACTCTGGTGCTGGGCTTCCTGTCATTCATCGTCTGGGCCCATCACATGTACTTGACCGGCATGGGCACCGCGGTCAGTACGTTTTTCCAGACCACCACGGTGCTGATATCGATCCCGTCGGTGATCCTGATTACCTCGTTAATCATTTCGTTATGGGGCGGCGCGATCCGCTTTAACACCGCCATGCTGTTTGCCACGGCCTTCCTGCCGATGTTCGGGATTGGCGGGCTGACCGGCCTGCCCCTCGCGTTCTCGGCTATCGATATCTACTTGCACGACACCTACTATGTCATCGGCCATTTCCATTATGTGGTAGCACCGGGCACGATGTTTGGCCTGTTTGCGGGCATCTATTACTGGTATCCGAAAGCGACCGGGAGAAAAATGAACGAGTTCCTTGGCAAGCTGCATTTCTGGCCGTCATTGATCCTGATGAATGGGATCTTCCTGCCAATGTTTATCCAGGGTATGGCCGGCTTCCATCGCCGCTGGGCTGATGGCGGCGCCAGCTATGAGCTGACCGAAAAACTCTTCTACCTGAATAATGTCATGAGCTGGAGCGCCTGGCTGCTCGGCATCGCCCAAATACCATTCATTATCAATGTTTTCCTAAGCCTGCGCGCCGGTAAAAAATCAGAGGATAACCCGTGGCATGCCACCACGCTGGAATGGGCAACCCCCACCCCGCCACCACACGGTAACTTCACCCAGCCAATTGCCGTCTACCGTGGACCGTATGGTTACAGCTTGCCCGGCGAAGACAAAGACTTCGTCATGCAGTGTGAACCGCCACACGATCCCCGCCAGGCAGCAAAGTCGACACCGCCACCGGCAGGCGTCCAGCCCGACCCGATTTGAGCAGACTTTTTCTAAGGAATCGTTTCCTGCTGTGTCTTAACGTTTAGCATGAAACATTCATCGATCTATTCAGTTGTACTCCGCACCCTGGTATTCCCGGTCCTGGCCGTCGCAGCGAGTTGCTCAGATGTTGAAGCACAGCAGGACAACAGACCCTCGCTGACCATCTACAACCAGAACTTCGGGGTGGTACGTGAAGTCATCCCGCTTGATCTGAAGCAGGGAATTAACACGCTGAGCTTCACCGAGATCACGGCACACCTGGAACCGGATTCCATCGTGCTGCGTGATCCCACCGGCAAGCGCCAACTTTCGATCCTGGAACAAAACTACCGCGCCGACCCGATTAGCCAAGGACTGCTGCTCAACCATTACGAAGGCGAAACGATTCCGTTCGAGGTTGGCGACACAACCGTCATGGGAAAAATCATCCGCAGCGGCTACCAGATGCACAACCAGCAATCGCTGCAACGCTTCGGTAATGCTTATTATCAAAGGCAAATGACAATGAGCAACGCAACCCAGCCGATCGTCGAGATCGACGGAGTCTTACGCTTCGGTCTGCCAGGCATGCCATTGTTCCCGAACCTGAAGGATGACACCATCCTCAAGCCGACCCTCAATTGGACTCTTCAAACCGACCAGGAAGGCAGCTTCGATGCCGAGATGAGCTATGTCACCAGTGGTATGACCTGGGAAGCTGACTACAATATCGTTGCTCCTGAGAAGGGCGATACAGTTGACCTGATCGGCTGGGTGACCATGGAAAACCAATCCGGGCGCACATTCGAAGATGCCCGGATCAAGCTGATGGCTGGCGATGTCAACAAACTGCAACCCGATCAAAGGCAACACCACTTGGCAGGAGCGATGATGAGATCAGAAGCTGCATACGATCAGGCTGCACCGGTCAGTGAAAAATCATTCGATGAATTCCACCTCTACTCGCTCAACCGGATTACTACCCTGCGTGACCGTGAGACCAAACAGGTGGAATTCGTCCGCGCCGAGGGTGTCAAGTCGAAGCGGGTATTCGTTTATCGCGGGGCAGCTATCGACTGGAACCGCTACCGTGGCCGCAACGCCGAAAACCTGCGCAACGACCAGGGGTTCGGGACCAACGAAAATACCAAGATCTGGGTCATGCGCGAGTTCATGAACAGCGAAGAGAACCAGTTGGGCATGCCACTGCCTAAAGGCAGAACCCGCTTCTACCGTGAAGATGAAGCCAACGGCACCCTGGAATTCGTCGGCGAGAACATCATCGACCACACCCCGAAAGACGAATTAGTCAAAGTCTATACTGGCAATTCATTCGATCTGGTTGGTGGCCGCAAGCGCACTTCCCACAACTTGAATAACCGAGAAAACTGGCTCGACGAAAGCTTCGAGATCTCCCTGCGCAACCGTAAGGACGAAGACGTCACCATCCGGGTAGTCGAAGACCTCTACCGCTGGCCGAATTGGGAAATTAAGCAAAAGTCCCATGAGTTCACTAAGACCGACAGCCAAACCATCCAGTTCGATGTTAAAGTCCCGGCCAATTCCGAGATCATGGTGAGCTACCTGGTGCACTACAGCTGGGATTAATACCGCCACTAAAAGAAAGAATGCAGGCTAACCTACAGTTAGATTGTTGCGGGTTAGTGGAAGCCTGGCTGTTCCAAGCCAAAAGCAATACCATCGATTCCAGCCGCAGCACAGGCATTCATGACATCGACCACACGCTGATGAGAAGCCGCATTTTCTACCGCCAGGGTAAGCGAAGAAGGATTACCTGTAGATTCCGATATCTTCCGGTATTCTTTTAGTTGAGCAGTTAACTCCGGCATTTGGCGCATGCCCGGGACATCAAATTGCTGCCCGTTCAGGATTACCCTCTCGTCAGCAAAGATTTCTACTATCTGCTCGTCATGCATTGTTGTTGGGTTGGACCTCCACGGAAATTGAAACCCTATGTCCGCTTCGGTCTTCAACGTGGTTGCCGATAGCATGAAAAAAATAAGCAGTAAAAAAACAATATCGATCAGTGGCGCGATCTGGAAATCGTCGTCCTGGTCGCCAACCTGACCTGGAATTTCGATATTCATTTGGAACCATATAAATTTACTCATGGATACGGGCTAATAACAAGGTTATTCCTCACTGCCTTTAACAATTCGATCATCTCCTCGGATAGTGTGGCTGCCCTGCTTGAGCCAACTCAGCGTGGGATCTGCTTAAGACCGCTTTTAGGCAATTGATCAATCTATCCATACTCGGACCGAACCATCTGCCCGTCCAGCGCGGACCAACGTGCCGTTGGATCTGCCTGTCCGGCGCGGACAAAATCCTGCTTGCCAGTCGGGATTTTTTTTAACATAAATTTGCGCTTATTGATTTTGCCGTTATCCAGCAGTTTTCATAATAGATTCTGACGAGTTGCGGCATTATTCCCTAACCTTGAGAAGAATTTAAAATTTTGGACGCGATACCTTACACAGTGACTGCCCGGCCTGACACCGGTCTATGGAATGCCAAGATTGGCATTTGGCTCTTTCTGGCCTCGGAGGTCATGTTATTTGGCGGGCTGTTTTCGGGCTACATCTTTCTCCGCTTGGGAGCGCCTGAAGGAACCTGGCCGCAGGGCATCCTGAATGTTCCGGTGGGTACGGTAAATACCGCGATCCTGATTGTCTCATCTATGACCGTGGTGTTGGCCTGGGCGGCGCTCAAGATGCGTCAATTCAGCAAGTACAAGCTCTACATGGGGATCACCATCATTTGTGGTGCGATCTTTTTGATCGTCAAGCTCACCTACGAATACCCGCAGAAATTCGAGCACTTTGGGATCTTCATCAAAGAGAAATCACTGTCAAAGTACGAGGCGTACCTCGGCAATGATTACCTGGAAGAGCGCGGACTGGAGAGCCGCACCCAAATTTCCGGGCACCTGCATGGAGTTGATGCGGTCAAGGACGGGCAGCATGAACACATCGAGATCCACCACCCTGGCGAACTGAAGAAATTGCGCAAGGAAGGTTATGTTATCGAGGCCTACCAGATGAAACTGGATCCGGTAAATGCCGCACCGACCGACCCGTACAACGAAAAGCCACATTTCTGGCCGAAAAAGACCACCGACAAAAAAGCCACGGTCAAGGCTGAAGACGTGCGTTTTGCCAGTGCCTGGGTGCCGGCACACAGCTCGTACTTTGCCATTTACTTTACGATTACCGGCCTGCATGGCTTACACGTGCTAGGTGGGTTGGTTGTCTTTGCTTACTTCTGGCTGCCAGTGGGCGCCAACCTGTACAAGACCAACCCCGAGCACCTGGCCAACCGGGTCGAGGTGGCAGGATTATTCTGGCACTTTGTTGACCTGATCTGGATTTTTGCCTTCCCTGTGTTCTACCTCCTATAACCCAAAATGAGCGACCCCGAGAACAGCAAGCCACCAGTAGCAAGCGACCGCGAGCATCACAGCGACGCCGACGCCTCGCATGAGCACGACCACGAGCACATCCGTAAACATATCCGCGCCTATCTGGTAGTCGGAGTCCTATTGCTTGTCTTCACCGGACTTACTGTGAGCCTGGCATTCGTTGACTATGGGGGCAATGAAGCTATTGAAGTCGGTATCGCCCTGCTTCTAGCTACCCTGAAGTCAGGCCTGGTCGCCTACATCTTTATGCACCTGAATTCAGAAAAACCCCTGATTTACAGGATCATGCTGTTCACGATTATTTTCTTTGTCGCGTTACTGGTTCTTATAGGCTTTGCTTATTGGAATGACATTCCAGCATTATTTTAACTATGTCTCTGCGGTTCTTCCATATCCTATTTATCATCGTATCGGCCCTGCTCCTGTTCGGGTTTGCCGCATGGGTATTTTTTGCCGCCGATGCGGCGGCCGAACCCGGCCTGAACCTGCTCGGCTCAGCAGGCGTCGTTGGCGGACTCGGCTTACTGGTCTATCTGGGATGGTTCATCACTAAATCTAAAAAACTTCCATAATATGAAATCATTTATTCTCTCAGCTTTCTATTGCCTGGCATTTCTGCTGGTATCGAATTCAGCCTTAGCCTGTTCGGTTTGCTTCGGTAAAAACGACACCCCGGTAACCCATGCCGCCAACGGGGCGATCCTGTTCATGCTCGCTGTTTTGGTTCCGGTGCTGGCCAGCTTTTTTGGCTTCATCGTTTACCTGGTACGAAAACAATCCCAACCACTACCTGAACACGCAGTCCTGGCTGACATGATCGAGCAAGATCAACGCCAGGGCAGTAATGATTACGAAATCTAAACATTTGAAATATTATGATTAATAAGTGGCTGGGAATTGCTGAAAATGCCGCAGAACACGGCTTGATGATCGACCATATGTTGGAGGTCGTGCATTTGTTCATGGCGGTCCTCTTTATTGGCTGGACGGCATTCTTTTTTTACACCATCTACAGGTTCCATCATAAGCGGCACCCGAAAGCGGTCCATGATGGCACCACCTCGCACTTTTCTACCCATGCCGAAGTTGGTGTGGTCATCGTCGAAGCAATACTTTTGCTCGGCCTGGCCTTTCCACTTTGGGCCAATCGGGTCAATGAATTCCCTGACGCCAGCGAAAACCCGGTCGAAGTAAGGGTGATTGGATACCAGTTCGGCTGGATCATGCACTACCCCGGTAGTGATGGAACGTTTGGCGCGATGGATGCCGACCTGGTGGATATGGCAAGTAACCCGGCCGGCCTGGATAAATCAGACGAGGCGGCGCAGGATGACATTGTCGTTTTCAATACCCTCAGGATCCCCAATAACCGGCCGACAATTATCCAGCTATCATCGCTTGATGTAATCCATAACTTCGCCTGCTACACCATGCGCTCGGCGCAGGATGCGATCCCGGGTTCTGAAATCCCGATGTGGTTCACTCCAGTGCGCACCGGCGAATACGAAGTAATCTGCGGCCAGCTATGCGGCGACGGACACGCGGTCATGAAAGCGACCCTGATTGTCCAGCCACAGGATGAGTACGAACAGTGGGTCGAGCGCACCAGCGCTGCTGCCAAAGGCTGATGGAATCCAGCGCCTCGCAAAGCTGGCTAGCCCGCTTCGCCTGGCTAACCGTGCTAGCCACCGCATCACTGATCACTGTCGGTGCTGTGGTCACAACACTCGACTATGGTCTGGCTGTACCCGATTGGCCGACCAGCTTTGGCACATTTAACCCGCCCGGCTGGTGGAAAATGGAAGGGGTCAACTGGGAGCATGGTCACCGGTTGCTGGGTGCCACCATTGGCATCCTCGTCATCATACTGACACTCTGGATCGCGGTAGTTTACCGCAAGTCGCGAATGCTGCTGCTGGGCGTGATTGCCTTGGTGGCAGTCATTATCCAGGGCGTGATGGGTGGCCTGCGGGTCACTGAAGTTTCCACGGAACTAGCCATTGTCCATGGCACGTTTGCCCAGCTGTTTTTTGCGCTGCTAGTATTTATTGCCGCATCGCTGTCACGTGTGTCGGCAAACGCTGAAACGGTGCCTGCCAAAAACCGGGGCACTCTCTTTATTGCGACTTGGATCTTCCTCGGTGTGACATTTTCCCAAACCATCGTGGGTGCAATTATGCGCCACTACAAAGCCGGACTTGCTATACCTGATTTTCCGCTAGCCATGGGCAGGCTGATTCCACCGCTGGAAACTTTTCCGATTATCATCCATTACACGCACCGCGTCATGGCGCTGGTCGTAGTAGCTGCTGCGGTCTGGTTGTTTCTGGTAATCAAGAATAATCACCGCGATCAGCCTGCGCTGGTAATTGGTGTCCTGACGCTGAAGGGCCTGCTACTCGCTCAAATCGCATTGGGTGCCTCCATCGTCCTTACTCTGCGGGCGACGGTGCCAACCTGTGCCCATGTCCTGTTGGGTGCCGGGATCATAGGCACTGGAGCATTTTTACTGGCCAATGCCTGCCGACCGGTTGCAATACCTGCCGGGCAACAGCATAGTGTGAGATCAAAGAAACGCAGCGTCTTCGAATTACCGCAACCAGATGGAAATTGATTCACAGAGCCAATCCGTACCCGTGCCAACGGTTTGCAGCGAAACTGCAGAGCGGGCCAACGGTTCGCTGGTAGATGATATTATGCAGCTGACCAAAGCCCGCTTGACGCTGTTGGTCCTGGTTACCTGTGCGATCGGTTTTTTGCTGGCGGATAGCGGCCCGATCCACTGGCTGTTATTGCTGCATACCTTGTTGGGCACCGCGCTGGTTGCTGCCGGGGCATCAATATTTAATCAAGTTCTCGAACGCAAGCAGGATGCCCTGATGCAGCGGACCGCCACCCGACCGCTGCCAGCGGGGCGGATTTCTGTCATCCAAGCGCTAACGGCTGCCGTGCTCACGACTACAGCCGGCAGCCTTTACCTCGCAGCAACAACGACCTTAACAGCAGCGATGACCGCAGTGCTGACATGCCTGATCTATGTCGCACTCTACACCCCGCTGAAAACACGCTCATCCAGCTGCACGCTAGTCGGTGCTGTGTCAGGTGCATTGCCTCCAGTAATTGGTTGGACAGCAGCGGGTGGTGCACTGGATGCCGGAGCTGTCTATTTATTTGCCTTGATGTTCTTTTGGCAGATGCCCCATTTCCTTGCCATCAACTGGATGTATCGTAAAGAATATCAGCAGGCTGGATTTCGCATGTGGTCAAACGACGACTGCAATGGCAGGCGTACCGCCTGGCTTGCCCTGGGATTTACTGTCATGCTGGCAGTTGCCTGCTTGATCCAGCCGGCCGACCTCCGCAGCACTGCAACGCTGGTTGCTTCGCTGCTGGTGGTGCTGCCATTGCTCTACTTTTCAGTTAAGTTTTTGATCACGCGGACCCATTCGGTTGCCCGCCAATTATTCCTGTTTACCCTGCTTTATCTGCCACTGCAGCTCGGCATTCTGCTAATTTGGGCAACTTAAATCCCTGCAGCGACTCGACGACAACATCTGCCGCGCTGAGGTCATGGTACCTGGTCAGCGCATTGGGCACCGCAACCACGTAAAGACCGGCCGCTTTTGCCGCCGCAACCCCGGGTGCAGAGTCTTCGAAGGCGATGCTCAACTGCGGGTCGGCAGCAAGTGCCTCCAGTACGCTGAGATAGACATCAGGATGCGGCTTATAACGATCCACATCATCCCTGGTACGAACCACTTCAATAGACTCGCGCAATCCGCAAATAGCTAAACCTTCCTCGACCCATTGACGGTCCGAGTTGCTGGCCACACCAGTGCGCATGCCTTCCTTGGTAGCTTGTTGGATTAACTCGGCAACCCCGGGTAATACCGGCAGTTGACCGACAATCTTCAGGATTCGTTGTCTCAGATCAGCTTCAACCACCGGCCAGTTGAATGAAGCTCCGCTCACCTTCTCGAGGTGTGCACGCGGATCAAAGTTATCAACATGCCCGACCGCCTTGAGCCACTCTTCCAATGTCAACTCAGCTTGCTGCCCGGCATAAAACTGTTTCCAGACTTCAAATGTTGCCGTCTCGGTATCAAGTATCAGCCCGTCAAAATCAAATATCAGCGCTCTGTTGGTCTCCCCCATGATTATCTCCTTACCCAGATTTACACAAAATCCGCATCAATTCACGGCCCACACGCGTCTCGTAATTGCGCTTGGGCAACCACTCTTGCTCGAGCTGGAAGTTTGCTCCAAATAATCTATCTAGTTCCTCTTTAGTGGTGCCAAATGGCGGACCATCCCGCTCACCGGACGGATCCAGGTAAAATATTGCCAGGTACTTGCCGCCTGGCTTAAGCAATTGCGCGGTAGCAGACACGTACGCGAGCCGCTCAGCTGGATCGATCGCACAAAACAAGGTGTGCTCAATAATCCAATCGAAACTTTCCAGTAAATGCTTGCCCGGCTGCAGGTAGTCGCCGACCACGAATTCGATTTCATGCTCACCTGACTGGCTCCGGGCTAATTCGATTGCCTCAGGAACGATGTCCATTGCTACTACTTTTGCTTGCGGACTGGTTGTCGCCAGCAACCTGGCATCATGGCCGGTCCCGCAGCCCGGCAGCAGGATCTTTCCCGCCAACTGCCTATCATTAAGATAATCTTCCAGGCCGGGACTAGGCATTCCCTTGTCCCACGGCATATCGTTGCTGCGGTAGCGCTGCTGCCAGTAGTCGAGGCTGCTGACTGTACTGGGCCCGCTCACTTGAGGGTTCTGCTCCATCGAGAAATTTGTGCAACACTCCACTCAAAACGACGCGCGTGTAACCTGATCAGGAATGGCTGGTCTGCCGTGAATTCAAGTTGGAAGTCAGGAGATAGATGCCGTTCCAGACCTTCGAGCGTGTGAACCGGGCGGTTTTGCTCGAGGATGCCACCAATCCACCGTTGCTTGGGGGTAAATTCTTCCAGCCAGGAATACGGCGACGCGATGATTAGCACGCCGCCCGGCTCAACCAAGTGAGGCAACCGCTGCAAACAAGCCTCCGGGTTATCCAGCCGATCAATGAGGTTCGCCATATGAACCAACTCAAAGGATCCGATATCATCCCGCAGGTTCATGGCATCACCTGTTTCGAAAGTTATATTAGCTTGTGCAGCACAATCCGGTCTGCAGGCGGTAGCACGTTGCGTAATGTCACCTTCAATCTGATAGTCATAGACTAGCTCACCCTCTTCGAGAATGTCACTGGCCGCCCCAATAAATGCTTTGGAATAATCGACTCCAATTACTTCGTTCGCATAGTTTGCCAGCTCAAAGGTCGAGCGCCCGACCGAGCAGCCGAGATCAAGCGCGCGGCTGACACGAACGGAACCTATCCCTGTCATGCCATTGTTTACGGAATTGACCGGGTAATTCAGTGCATTGTGAGGACCAAAATCATACGGCAGCACCTCTTCCGGCTTGCCGTAGTGAAATAGCAGGTACTGCGATAGCACCTGTTGTGATTCGTAGTAATCCATCACGCTGGGTAGCGTGTCGGCGCTGCAATGTCAATCGGCATTCAGCGCATCCAACAGATAAGCCGATGGCTCAAAATGCTCTATGAGAATCTCATTCTGATCCCCACGTTTCATCCGAACCTGCTTGATGTCGAAATTTGGGGTTTTGTGGGGTGCAAACAAGATGTCATCATGCGTGCTGTTCTCATGCTTCTTGAACATGGTCGGCTCGATGTCACCACCAAGGTGGTCGTCACGCCCGGTAGCCAAGTGGCAGGTACCTAAAACTTTCTCATCCTGGATATCAGCACCTGAAACCGGTAGAACCTGAGTGCCAAAGCCAAGTTCGCCAAGTGTCCCGGTCATCGGGTCATCCTTTAACCTTTTGTTATGATCATCTATGGTAGCTTGATTGCCTTCAATTAGTGTCGAACGGATGATACTTCTATTTTCCACATCCAACACGCCGAGGGTGCCATCCTCGTATTTCATCGGAAATTGACCGTTCGCGTCGGTAGGCACAAAATACACTTCACCCGCAGGCAGGTTGGCAATGTCAGGTTCAAGACCCTTACACAACCCGTGGCTTTTTTGGGCCTCTTGACCGTCTAAAATTAGCTTTGCAGTGAGGACTCTCCCATCTTCGAGGGCAAAATCTATTTCCACTTCTTCCGCTTTAGTCATTGCCAGGCGCAGCTTTTCAGCGTCAGAACTAACCTCGTTATAATCGACGGCCAAGCCGGTGTTCAAAATCACATCATTTAGTCCGTGCATCGTTGATCCGCGGAATCCAAACTTTTTCGCATATGCTGTGAGCGGTGCTGTGGCCGAAAAGGTTGAGATGCACAAGATCAGGTCATAGTTGGGATAGATATCCTTTTCGAACGATAGCTGGTTACCAGCCGCATCAACCGCCAGGTCGGGTAAGTCCAAATTACTACCATAGGTCATTTCATAGGCGTACATTTCACCGCCGGTTAGGCCGAGCTTCTCAGCTACACCATCTTTCAATCCTTGGTAGAAGACATCGTAGGCTTTGCGCTGGATGGTAAGGCTTTCATCATTAAGAAACGCAAAGTTCTTCATCTGGTTCGGATCTTCCAAATCGATCAGAATGCAGGTCTTACATCCTTCTGTGGGTTCGAAGACTGTGCGAAGAAGCTTTTCGAGATTAAAGGGAGGGAACACACGATCACGTGCAGTAGCTATAACGGAGTTGGGTTCTAACATTGTATCCATAATATTTTATCAGTAATTTTTATATGTCCAGTAAACAATCAAAAGTAACGGTCAAAGCAGTCAGGCCGACGCATCGGCTTTGCTGAAATCTCATCGCAACCTTAGAATAACTGAGATACTGACCTGCTAACGCGCAGCAAAAAAACTGGCGATATCATCGAGTATCTCTACCATCCTATCGATTTCATCCGTTGAATTGTAGAAGTAGAAACTAGCCCGGGCAGTAGCTGGTACGCCCAGCTTGCGCATCAGCGGCTGGTTGCAGTGATGGCCACCACGCAACGCAAGTCCACCGGCATCCGCCATCATCACCACATCGTGCGCATGGGCGTCCTGCAAGGCAAAACTCACAACCCCGGCGCGTTCGGTGCTCTCACCCGGACGCGGGCCAAATATCCTGATTCCTTTGATGTCCGCAAGCCGCTCGAGGGAATAGGCAGCCAGCTCCGCATCATGCTGCCAAATTTGCTCACGCCCGATCTCATCCAGGTAATCCATTGCTGCATGCAGGCCGATCGCACCTGCTACATTCGGTGTCCCTGCCTCAAAGCAATGTGGCACCTTATTCCATTTGCTTTGATGCCAGTCAACACTCGAGATCATCTCACCACCACCCTGCCAGGGTGGCATCGAAGAGAGGATCTCATGCCGTCCCCACAACACGCCAATCCCTGTCGGCCCACAAATTTTATGCCCGGAAAATACCAGAAAATCACAGCCGATCTCAGCTACATCCAGCGGCCGGTGACCGGCACTTTGCGCCGCGTCAACCAGCGTCAACACACCATGGCGTCGCGCTGTCTGGCACAATTCCTTAACCGGGTTCACAGTGCCCATGGTATTGGATATGTGGGTACAGGATAAGATCTTGGCTCCTGCAAGTTGTCGGTCCAGTGCTTCCAGATCCAACTCACCGCTGTCACCGGGCACGATAGGCAGGTAATCAAGCTCGGCCCCTGTGCGTGCTGCCAGCATTTGCCAGGGCACGATATTGCTATGGTGCTCCAATTCCGTTAGCAGGATGCGATCGCCTGCCTTGACCTCCTGCGTACCCCAGGCATTGGCAATCAGGTTGATTGATTCTGTCGTGCCTCGGGTAAAAATGATCTCCTGGGGCGAAGTCGCATTGATAAATTGCGCGGCACGCTTACGCGAGTTCTCGTAGCCTGCGGTCGCACGGTTACTTAGCTCGTGGATACCGCGATGCACATTGGCATTATCAGCCTCATAATAATGCTGGATAGCGGCAATGACCTGGCGCGGTTTCTGCGAGGTCGCGGCATTATCGAAGTAAATCAGCGGGTGACCATTAATTTGCTGCGCCAGTACCGGAAAGTCTGCTCTGATGCTTGGTAAATCCACACTTACTCAACGGTCACACTTTTCGCGAGGTTGCGCGGCTTATCTACATCGCAGCCCAGTTGCACCGCCATATGGTAGGCGAATAATTGTAAAGGTATCACCGATAACAACGGTGCCAGCAGCGGCGGTGTTTCAGGTATGTATATCACATCGTCAGCCACTTTCTCGAGTTCGCGCGCCCCTTCATTGCCGACTGCAATGATCGGCCCTTTACGCGCTTTCACCTCTTCCATGTTGCTCAAGTTCTTTTCAAATACGGCATCGTTGGGCGCTATAACGACTGTCGGCAGCGACGACTCGATCAGCGCGATCACACCATGCTTCAGTTCGGCGCTCGGGTGTCCCTCGGCATGCAGGTAGCTGATTTCCTTCATTTTCAGTGCTCCTTCCAGTGCTGTCGGGTAGTTGGCCAACCGCCCCAGAAACATCATGCCGGCAACCTCACTGTACTTTTTTGCGATCGCTTGAATTTGGTCATCCAGTGCGATGACTTTACGCATCTTTTCGGGTATCGCCTGCATCTCCTCCATCAAGCTGATCCCGTCAGGAGTTGACATCCAACGGATCCTGCCCAGCAACAAACCAATCAATGCTGTGATCATGACCTGCGAAGTAAAGCTCTTCGTCGCCGCAACGCCAATTTCCGGCCCGGCATGCATGTAAACTCCGCCGTCACTCTCGCGCGCGATAGTGCTGCCGACGTTATTACAAATTCCCAATGTCCGTAGACCCTTACGGCGACTCTCACGCAACGCGGCAAGGGTATCTGCGGTCTCGCCACTCTGGCTGATTACAAAAACCAACGTCCCTTTATTCAGCGGCATATTGCGGTAGCGCAACTCACTGGCGAATTCAATTTCCACCGGGATATGTGCCAGCGATTCGATGATATACTCACCTGCCAGCGCCGCATGCCGCGCCGTACCGCAACCCGCGATGATGATCCGGTCAATATCCCGCAGTTCCTGGGGTGACATATTCAGCCCGCCAAGCTGGGCGGTCGCTTCTTCCCAGTTCAATCGTCCGCGCAAGGCATTCTCGATGGCCTCAGGCTGCTCGTATATCTCTTTGAGCATGAAATGGGGAAAAGTACCCTTGCTAACATCCTCTTCGCTGTAGTCGACCCTGCTCACCACCGCATCCACCCCGCTACCCTGCAACGTCGTCACCTCAAATCCCGCAGAGGTCACCGCTATGATATCGTAATCATTCAGGTAAATAGCATCCTGGGTCACCGACAGCATCGCGCTGACATCACTCGCGATGATCTGCTCGCCCTGGCCGACACCGACCACCAGTGGGCTACCACGGCGTGCGCCTACCAGCAACCCGGGAACACTCTCGTGCATCAATGCAATGCCATACGTTCCGGTTACCTCATGTAAGGCCAACCGCAGGGCCTTCACCAGACGGTCCTTGTTATGCTCACCTCCCTGTTGATCGTAATGGATCCCGATTAAATGAGCCAGCACTTCGGAATCTGTCTCCGAAAGAAACTCATGCCCTTCGGCGGTCAGGCGTTCACGCAAGGCCTGGTAGTTTTCTATCACACCATTATGGACTAACGCCAGCTTGCCACTTTGATCCAGGTGCGGGTGCGCATTCTCGTCAGTTACCGCGCCATGGGTCGCCCACCGGGTATGGCTAATTCCCTGCATCCCGGTGGGGCGATCCTTTGCGATGACATCTGCCAGGCTGGCAATCCGCCCGGTACATTTACGCACCTCAATGCCATTGCCATTTAAGATGGCTAACCCGGCAGAATCATACCCCCGGTACTCCAGCCGCCGGAGTCCCGACATCAGAACCGGAACGGCATCATTAACTCCTACATATCCAATTATTCCACACATGCTTCGAAATCGATAGTGACAACTTGGAGACCATTCTGGCAAGATGAGAATCGCTTTTTACAGTTACCCTAAAGAACGCCCACAACTTTCGATTCCCCTGACATCCAATGCGCAGCAATAAATCACTAGAAGATCTTACCGACAATACCCTGGCAATAATCATGGGCGGTGGTGCCGGCACGCGCTTGTTCCCATTAACCAAAGACCGCTCCAAACCGGCCGTGCCGCTCGGGGGCAAGTACCGGCTGGTAGATATCCCGATCAGCAATTGCCTGAATTCCGGAATTCGCCAAATCTACATCTTAACTCAATTCAATAGCGTCTCGCTGCACCGCCATATCCACGCCAGCTATAAGTTCGATCATTTCTCGCGCAGCTTTGTTGAAATACTTGCCGCCCAACAAACACCACATAGCACGACCTGGTACCAGGGCACCGCCGACGCAGTACGCCAAAACCTGCGCTACTTCCTCGAATACCACTACGATTATTACCTGATCCTGAGCGGCGACCAACTGTATCGAATGGACTACCGCAAGCTGTTGCAGCAACATATCGCCAGCGGCAGCGACATTACTATAGCTACCTTGCCGGTCGACCGTGAAGCAGCCAAGAGCTTCGGGATCATGCACTCGAATGATAAAGGCCTGATCACCCGCTTCGTCGAAAAACCCAAAGAAGATGATCTGCTCGATGAGCTGACCATGCCGGAAACTTTACTCAAACCGCTGGGGCTGGAACCCGACTCCAACCTCTACCAGGCATCAATGGGTATTTATGTTTTCAATCGCGATGTGCTGAAAAAATGCCTCGATAACGACAGCGTCGACTTCGGGCGCGACATCATCCCGGGTGCCATCAACTCCAACCGGGTCAGCTCCTATACCTTCCAGGGATACTGGGAGGATATCGGCACAATCCGCTCGTTTTTCGAAGCCAACCTCGAGCTGACCGACATCGTGCCGCAATTTTCGTTCTTCGAAAGCCTCTCTCCGATCTACACCCACCCGAGGTTTTTGCCGGCAAGCAAGGTCAATGCCGCATCACTCAAACGCGCGATTATTTCCGACGGTTGCGTCATTTCAGACGCCCACCTCGAACGCTGCATCATCGGCGTGCGTTCGGTTATTAATTCCGGCGCGACCGTGCGCGACTCAATACTCATGGGAGCAGATCATTACGAGCATGACAAGCCGCCAGCAAACCCCGACGATCCACCGCTGGGTATCGGCCGCAACTGCGTTGTCGAACGCGCCATCATCGACAAGAACGCACGCATCGGTGACGGTGCAGTTGTCACCCCCGAAGGCAAACCGGATCATCACGACGCCCCCAACTTCTATATTCGTGACGGCATCGTGGTCGTGCCAAAGAATGCGGTGATTCGCGCCGGCGAGTGGGTGTAAATATCAAATTATTAACTTTACATCATTCGTGCAATTGAGTTTGATTAACGTTTCTCCCGCTTTTGCGGCGCAGGAATTAAATGACCAAATTAAATCAAAAGTAACTTTTGATTATCAACAGACAGGAGATAAGATAATAGGTATGAATAAGGCAGAACTTCTCGAAAACGTACAACAGTCACTAGGTAACGAAGCCAGCAAGGCAGACGCAGAACGCGCACTCGACGCGGTGCTCAACGCCATCAAAAAAGGCTTAACCCAAAGCCCGCATAACGTGCAGCTGATCGGCTTTGGAACATTCAAGATTTCCGAGCGCGCCGCACGCTCAGGCATCAACCCGAAAACCGGCGAGACCATCCAGATCAAAGCTTCCAAGAGCGTGAAATTCTCGCCCGGCAAAGCTTTCAAAGAATCTCTCTAGAACCAATATTTCCCCCCGGAAAGCGAGGAGACCCGTTTGGCCACAGATGGCTAAACGGGTTTTCTCATTTCAACGTCGACGGGCAGCGACCGTATTATAGCGTTCGAACTTGGGTTAATGGAGACGATGAAGGTGAAGCGTTCATCGTAACTTTCGGTGCGAGCTTGAGGTGCGTCTGAATCGCATTGTTGGGAGTTTGCCAATTCGGAGTACCGGTCATGCAGTCCTGACTCACCCAGTGTCAAACGTGGCATGTCCGCAGGCCACTTATCCCAATAGTCTTCCGAGCCCCCTGGGTCGGGGCTCCAGTCCACAAGTTTGCCATCAAGATCGAATATATACGAGGCACGCGATGATGGAACAACGAAGACCCAGCGTGGTGGTAAGCGAGCGCTGAGGTGAAAGAACATCTCATTCTCTCGCTGAAATACATCAACATCATATGGTTCTCCCCGGTGCTCGTAATAATCCGCGACAGTGCTGACGCCGATGGGCGCAATGCTCATGCGGTAGTAAATTTCAGAGAGCAGCAGATAGATAACAGGCAATGCTAAGAGGATCCAGATGAGCTTCTTAATTGTCATGTTCTTATCCCCATATTCATAGTGAAACACCGCTGCCCGTAAGCCGCAGTACCCACTACAGTGAAGAGTATCGAATCATACATCCAAACTCAACTACGAAGCGGGACAGCCGCCGACTTTGTCAGGGACGGGTCGGTTACCACCGTCTTTATAGCTGACAAAGTTTGATTAATGGGTTACTATTTTACTTTACAAGTATTTTTATTTAAATATAAATCACTTGCTATCAATTATTTGCGCCCGTAGCTCAGGGGATAGAGCAACGGACTTCTAATCCGTGGGTCGGAGGTTCAAATCCTCCCGGGCGCGCATGTTTGTATATTCTTCTCTGTGCCTCCGTGTTTCTGTGTGAGTCAATCAGGTGCAGCCAAAATTTTCCAATGATGGCTTGCGTCGGCGCCGAGGATCTCCAATGATAGCGATCATGAATTTCAGCAAGCGTCTATTTTTTCAGTTCCTTTGCCTTAGTACCGCAGTTGCTATTGTCTCGCTAGCCGGTTGCAGGTCGATCAGCACCTCATCCGAGCAATCGGTGGCGGACGAACAGTTGGTGGGGCGTGCCACCTACAGCTGGCTGGAACCACCGATCGAGTTGCGCAAGCATCAGGTACTGGACCGCCGTACCGACTTGCTACGCGAGTCACGCCGCCTGGTCAACCAGGAGATGACAGCCAAGGGGTACCAGCAAGTTGCCCAGGGCAAAGGCCAAATGCGACTCATGGTTCATCTCGCAACTGCCAACGAAATGTCCGACCAAAGCATCAACAGCAGTTATAATGAAAAGCTGGCCAGTGAATTGGAAGCAGGTGGGTTCCGCATCGCTTCCGGGCTGGAGGGTACCGGCCGTCAGCGGGTCTACCGCAAAGGAACCCTGGTAGTTGATGTCATCGATGACAATTCACCGACCCTGCTGTGGCGCGGCTCGGCCCAGGCACGGATTGATACCGGCAATGCTGCAATGGAAGATGGGTTTCCGCGCTTGAGCAGTGCGATCCGCAAGATTTTGCGCGGTTTCCCGGACCGGGTGAATTAAGTAACACTGGAGAGGAATGCGCCGTCATTCCCCTTGACTCCGATACGACTCTCCTACGCTCAAGTAGCATCGGATGGCTACGCGAGCGTATCCATCCTATGCTTACGCATCAACCCAGCGACCATGCTGGGCAATCAGGACTTTCAAGTGGTCGAGATCTTCGGGTAAATTTCTAAGATAGCACAACCTGTTCTCGAGTGTACTGGCAGTGAAAGCAATCAGGCATTCTATTCTCTTGAATAACTATCAAACTGAATGACGCTTAGTTAGCTCGGGAATTGATCTTATTCTCGATAATCAACATGAAGATTTTGAAAGCTGCACTTATCCCCTCCGCATTACTGTTAACCCTGCTGGCGTTTGCCGCCGGCACTGCATCCGCCTCGAATCCGATTGCCTACTATCCCTTCGATAGCGATTTTCAGGATTATTCGGGCAATGGTAACCATGGCACCCTGGTGGAGGCCGATGAAGGGCCCCTTCAAAGTGTTGAAGGTGACAGCGGAATCACGAATGCAGCTGGAGAATTTGCGGTCGGTGGCGGTGCCATCCATTTCTCCACGGGTAGAGATACCGTCAGCATTCCGGTAGGAACCCTGGCCGCCGATGCCGATGGCTGGGCGATTGCCTTCTGGGCCAAGAATGCCGCAGTCGCCAACAATAGGGACGGCATGGTCATCGGGAACAATACCAATACGGGTGACCACATCCACGCGGACAGCGGATCCGGGTTGCGGGTCCGGCAATCGAGTGGTTCCACCTCGACCTTTGGCCCCACCACCGAGGACACGCTTTGGCACCATTATGCCGTGGTGGTGGAGGACTATGACACCGATGGCAACTTCGATGACGTCACCCTTTACAAGGATAGCGTTTACGTGAACACCGTCCTGGATGCGGCCGGAACCGGTTTCAGTGCCACCCACATCGGCGATGCCTACACCAACCAGTTTAATTACGATTTCTACGGCCAGATCGATGAAGTTTACATTTTCGATGCAGCCATCTCAGTTACCAAGGTCGCAGAACTCCACGGCAGTGGGTCGGATGCGACCGAACCTATTCTCATCGATATCGTCGACGACCGGGCTGGTGGCCCGGTGGAGCCGGGCAGCCTGGTCACCTATACCGTAATCTTCAGTGAGGACATGGGCGACAGCACTGTCAATCCTGCGGACTTCAGCATCAGCGGTACGGCGGGTGCAAGCATCGGCACCGTCACGGAAATTTCCCCCCGTTTCTTTGAGGTTCAGGTCACACCCGCTTCGGCTGGCACGCTTCAGTTACAGATCAACCAGGGAGCCACTCTCTCCGACCCCGCCGGCAACTCCCCCGGGAAGACATCCCCTACTATCATTTAGGCAACAATGTCATCGGCGGAGGTAATCCTTATGAAAGGGTGATCGGCCTCCAGCCCGTCACGCGCTTTGGACCCGAAATTACCATGGGTCGGGGCCTGGCCGACGGCTTGGCCGATGGCGTAACTACTCAGGTCGCCATCATTAAATATGCCCGGGGTGCCACCAACCTCTACGAAAACTGGAAAGCCGGTGGCGATAACACCACGACAGGCGATGGTGCCGCCTATCAGTCGTTTCAGATTTCTGTAGACGAAGGCCTGGCCGCCCTGGCTGCGAAATACCCGAACGCGATAATCGAAATTGAAGGCATGCTCTGGGTGCAGGGCGAGTGGGATGCCCTGGAACTCAGCAATGCCCAGAACTATGAAACCAACCTGACCAATTTCATTGCCGATATTCGCCTAACCTACGGGACGGATCTTCCCTTTGTCATAAGTCGCCTGTCCAGTGGACAAACCTACATCAATGCCACCTCACTGGCCACGGTTCAGGCCGCCCAGGATGCTGTCGCGGCCGCCGACCCTCTGGCCAGCGTCTTCAATACCGACACCTTTGGGCTATTCAACGACAACCTGCACTTCAATGAAGAAGGCCAGCAGGATATTGGCGATGCTGCCAGTGTGCAGCTCCTCGACTTCCTGAACGTCCCCACCCCACCGCAAATCAGCAGCCTCACCCCCGCCCACCTTTCCAGTGGACACCTGCCGACCGACAATCTCAGCATCACCTTTGACGAAAACGTCGCCTTCGGCACCGGAAATATCACCATCCGGCAGGCGGGCGGAGCACAGATAGAAACCTACGCTGTCACCAGTCCGGGCGCCAACCTGAGCATCAGCGGTGACACCTTGACCATCAATCCGACTGCCGACCTCAGCACCTTCACCACCTATTACGTGGAAATACCCGCTACCGCCATCCAGGATCTGGCCGGCAATCCCTTCGGCGGCATCAGCGGCAGCGGCACCTGGTTCTTCACCACCTCGGATCCGGCTTCGACAATCCTCTTCGATTTCCAGAATGATTTGACTACCGACATCGCTGCCGACGCTGTGGCCGTGACTGACCTCTCCTCCCCCGTCAATGGAAACGGCGTCACCCTGACCGCGACCGTTGGCAATGATACCGCCTCCTCGCGCGACCGTGGTGCCAACACCGGTCCCAACAGCGAGATCACCCGTGATTTCATCCAGTGGGGCATTGCCAACCCGATCACCATCACTATTTCAGGGCTGGTAGCGGACCAAGAATATGGTTTCCGGCTCTGGTCCGGCGATCTGGCGGGCGGCCAAATCAAAACGACCGACCATACCATCGCCGGCGCATCCGGTGGCGGAACCATTCGACACACGTCCGTTTCTCTGGCCGACGAAAATGCGACCGGCGGCAGCCTGGTCGAGTTTCCCAATGTCGTGTCCACGAGCACGGGTACGTTGACCTACACCATCGACTACGTCGGTGGAGGTGGTACCGCTGCTACCTTGAACGGCTTTGAGCTGACTGCCATTGGGTCAGACCCGCCCAATCCGGATCCCTTCACGGACTGGACAGACCTGGGTACTCTACCGGGTACCGTGACCTTCGATGGCGACCTCAACGCTGATGGTGTCCAGGACGGCCTCGCATTACTGCTCGGCATCAGCAATCCCGACAACGACGCCACCGGTGCCCTGCCCAATATCAATGTAAACGGCAGCGGTGGTCTTGTCCTGACCTTCGATTGCCTGCCGATAGCCGACCGTGGCGGGGTCGCGCTCAAGGTCGCCTACAGTAGCACTTTGTCCGGATGGAGTACGACGACCGATGTGGTGCCGGATGCGGACGGGACCGATGCCGGTGGCTTCGTCAGTTATACGGTCGACACTGTCTCGGTGGCGCCGCTGCACCGGGTCACCGCTACCATCGATGCCTCAGCAGGCTCCGGAAACAAGATGTTCGGGCACCTCGAGGGTACGAAGTGACCCCCTTTAACCCATACATTGCATAGCGGAAATATGCGCCTTGGCCCAAGACTAAAAATACCTGAAAATCGTCCTCATTCTGTCAGGACAGTTAGTTTCTCTGAACAAACCTGTCCAAAAACGGACATGTCATTTCCAGAAAAACTCTTGTTCACGCTTGTGGAATTTATAATCTAAACATCGTATAGATCGTGTAGCGTTGAACTCACTCTCCATTCAATGGCGCGATACCATACTCATTTAAGAAATATTCCGTACATGAACAAAATCTTCCCGAAATTTTCCTACCTCACTCTCGGGGCCACGATCCTAGCCGTCTGTTGCTCTTCGTCTTTGGTCCAAGCTGCTGACGGTTCCTACTACAAGGAGGGCTATCGTCCGATCTTTAACCCTTATCCCAACGATAATAATGATAGAGCCTGGCGGATCCGTTATTTTGGGCCGGTTGGGATTGGCATCGACCTCAAACGTCCTGGAATGACGATGGAGATCTGGAATATCGAGGAAGGCTCTCCCGCCGACAAAACCGGTAAACTGCAGAAGGGCCAAATCATTGAAAGCATCAACGGAGTCGTGCTTAAGGATACCGATCCACGTGAAATCCTGGGTGATATTATTACCGAAGCCGAAGCGACCGATGGTAAGATAAACCTTCAAATCAAGGGTGCCGGCAATGTATTGGTTCAGATCCCGGTGATGGGTGCCTACAGCCCGACCTGGCCGGTGGACTGTGCCAAATCAGATAAGATCGTGCGCAACCTCGCCGATCTCATCGCCAAGGAAGACGAACCCTCATGGGGCTCGGTTCTGTTCATGCTCTCCACCGGTGAGGATAAGGACCTGCAGGTTGTCAAGAGGTGGATGCGCGGCATTGAAACTATCGGTAACATGAATTGGGAAAAGGGCTACAAGGGCATCGGTCTGTGCGAATATTACCTGCGCACCGGCGACCAATCGGTGCTACCGGTGATCAAGCGGATGAGCGAAGAACTCAGGGTCCATATGTACAATGGCGGTTGGAGTGGCCGCGGCGCACCGGCCTCGTTCACCTACTCGACCGGCACCGGACAAGTGCACGCCTCGGGCATGCATTGCATGACATTCCTGTTACTGGCGCGACTCTGTGGTGTCGATGTCGATGACTACATGTTCGATGAAGCGCTGACCCAATTCTACCGGTTCGGCGGACGCGGCAATGTCGCCTATGGCAATGGCCCGCCCGAAGGTGGCTTCCGCGATAATGGTAAAACCTCCGGCCTGGCAGTGGCGATGGCGGTCGCCGCACAGCTCACCCCCGAGGGCGAACAATCGGTCTACGCGCAAGCGCGCGACACCAATGCGATCAAAGCATTCTACGCCACCAACTGGTTTCATGCCGCCCACACCGGCGGTGGCATGGGCGAAATCTGGCACCATGGAGCAATGGCCCTGATGAAGGATAAACGCCCAATCCAGTATCGCACCTATCATGATACCCGCCGCTGGGTAATGGATTCTTCGCGTCGCCATGACGGCAGTATTGCCATCGAGGGAATGGACGACCGCTACAACCGCTCGCTCACCGATGCCTCCGGCCAGCGGGCTTGGGGTACTTACTTTGCCTTGACCTACACCTACCCACGCAAGACCCTGCAGATCTGGGGTGCTCCACGCAGTAAATACGCCAAGACCTACCAGCTTCCAGAGCGCCCGTGGGGCAATGCCGCGGACGACGTCTTTAACTCGCCGGAGCCAATTGAATCCGGGGCAACAATCAAACTCACCATGCAGGATCTCTTGGAAGAAACGGTTGCAGAGAGTACTTCCGTACCAAGCCTGGCGGTTTGGAATGACCCGGATGTTACCCAGGAGGCATTGCTAAAATACATCCTGCATCCGGAAATTGCATACCGCGCGGGAGCCATGAATCGGGTCGTAGAGCACGAATATGATCACCTGGTGGTACCGCTGCTGCAAGAACTGGACCCGCGCCTGCGACATGCCGGACTGCTGGCAATCACCGGAATGTTCAAGGGCCGCGCGCTCCCGGATGAACGCCTTACTGCCGAAATGTTCGATGAGGTGGGTAGGATAATCGAAAACCCGAACGAATCATGGTGGGTCGCATTGTACGCGATCAAAGCACTCGGGCGTGCCGATAAAGAAATCATCGCCAAGCACCGTGACCGCCTGCTCGAGTTTCTGCAATACGACAGCGACTGGGTTCAATCTGAAGCGGTAAACACCTTGGCCAAAATTGCTACCGAGCGCGACCATTACCGGGTTGTGCTGCCCGCAATCATTGATACTGCTTCCGCATTAACTGTCGATGCTTCGTCCCGGACAGCCCTCAAAGCTATCCTCGGTGCCATGAAATCGGCCAAAGCGGATGTTAAAAAATTTGCCGCACCTTTAGTTACCCAAGTTTATGCTGAGATGCCGACTCAGTTGGTTGAACCCAATACCGGTGCCGTGATGCGTAATGGGGCAGCAACAATTCGTTCGCGGATCGGGGCGGTGGTACGTGAAGTTCCAGATGGTGAGGAATTTATCAGCCGCATCCCTAAGGAAACATTGAAGTCGTTCATTAGCGGCAGGGAATCCGATATGTTCAGGTACAGTGGTCGGCACCAACCCAATGATAAGGTCATCGGTACCTGGAAGTGGGCGATCTGGCCGAACCCGACCGGCCCGCATGATCTCGACAAAAAGGTCGAAGATTGGCTGAAGCCGAAGCTCAACAGCGACAAAATGTATACCGAGGCAACTAAAGACACCCTGGTGCTGGAAAAAGGCGGCAAGGTATCCAAGTCACGCTATTTTGCAGACTACTTCTGGTCTGGTGACATGCTGATCAGCAATACTTCAGGCAAAGCCGTCAAGATGATGGTAAAGAAGTACCACGGCTATGAATTCCTGATCATTGAAAAAACTAACTTTGGTGAGGGTCTCGACGAAGACGCCGATCGAATCCCGCGCGATTACCACAGCGGCTTCACCGGCTATATCCGGGCAAAAGGGGATTGAGTCTTCCCAGGGTTACACCCCGGACTGGCATAGGGTTACCCCTTCGGGGTGAAATTCCCGGATCACTTTACCTTTTGTGACTAAGACGGCTACCGCGCTGCTGCAGCCGCGCCTGTTCTATCCTGAACGAAGTCGAAGGGTTCAAGGGCGCTGGCGGCTTCCCCATTGACAAGTCCTCTTCTGCGAAGCACGTTTTTATTATGCCTCGAATAGCGTTTTTTTTCGGGATTTCGATCTACATGTATATGGACGATCACGGCTCCCCTCACTGTCATGCCGTCTACGGGGACTATGCTGGCTCATTTTCTATCGAAAGCGGAGAACGTCTGGCGGGCCAGATGCCTCCGGCTCAAGAAAAAAAAATCAAAGAATTTATTACGGTGAACCGGAAAGAACTTCAGGAGAAATGGGATGAACTCAGCGGTTAAAACCCCTTGGATCAAGGTCACTCAGGTTGCAGCTTCCGACTTGGGCGTGCTGCAAGCGGTCTGGGAAAATGGGGAAAGCGCAACTCTGGACATACGCTCTTTACTGGAATGCGAACGCTTTTGGCGGTTGCGTAATATTCGTTATTTCCGGCAGGTAAGTCTCGATCAACTGGGGGGTATCTGCTGGCCAGAGGGCGAAGATCTCGCTCCCGATGGGCTGGATCGCTACCGGAAATAAAAGCACCTCAAGTAAAATCATCACACTATCGAGATGTTCTCAAGGGGGCAGAAGGGATGAGCCTCCGAGCTTTGGCTTTCAAAGCTATTGCTTTCTGCAACTCAACCATTGCCTTGCCCATGGCTTCGCCGCCGTCTTTGTGTCCCTGCCACCAGGCAAACCCAGCGATTTCGTAACCGCGGGCGGCCCACTGTGGAAATTCCTCATCGAAGTTGGCCAGCACCTCCTTGGCAGCAATAGCACGGCTAACAACAACATCAGACCGGTACGCGCGTTCAGATTAGTCCGGTCAACTGGTAAAATTAATTTCATTCTTATATTAGATTTAGTTTGGATCCTAAATTCACTCGCAGAGCACCATGCCCGCAACACGATCACAACAAAGCTGGCCGACGCCAATGGCAGGTGGCGGGTGATCCTCGACCCGCTGACAGCGGTCCCACTCGAGTCGATCAACGATCGTTCAGCCTATGAGTATTTTGCCGGGCGCAACGAGGAAGGAAGGGCGGTTTGGTCTTCCAGCATTAAGGAAATGAAGCCGATCTTCGAATGGAACAATAAAGCAGGCTGCGTGACCATGACCTACAATGCTCCGCTAAAAAAATACCTGATGTGCATCACCGATGGCTGGCCGACGATCCAGTCGATGGACACCTACATCCTGGAATCAGACCACGTCACCGGTCCCTGGAAAATGGTGACGTACTTGAAAGACTTCGGTCCCCAAGCCTACTTCGTCAATATCCCCTCCAAATTCATCAGTAAGGACGGCAAACGGGCCTGGCTGTGCTACTCAGCTAACTTCGCCTATAGCCAAGAAGATGGAGCATCACCAGGAAATCCGGCAGGCAGTGCCTACTCACTCTCGCTCCACGAAATCGTATTCATGCAGCCATAAACCGACTGTTTTACTCCTAACTGCTAACTCCCCTCTCCTATCTCCCAACTTCTAACTTCTAACTTCTAACTTCTAACTCCTAACTTCTAACTCCTATCCCTAAGCAAGCTTCCACCCGTCGCGATACGGCGGGTTAATCAGCGCATTGGCCGCTTCATGATTCGCAAATTGCAAAGCTTGGCTGTCCCATTCGAGGCGCTGGTTGGGCACGCGCAAGGCCAGCACGCCGAGCAGGACAAATTCGGTCAGCGGACCACCGTACTCAAAATTGGAACTTGGCTGGCGGCCCTCCTTACAGGCGTTTAACCAGTCACCGACATGGGTCCCTTTGACGCGTGGAATAGTCTTGGGCGGGCGGTTTTTCATAAATTCCTCACGTCTTGATTCAGGGAAGATTTTAATCCCGGCAGCGCCATGGGAATTATGCATGAGGGCCCCTTCATCACCGATGAAGATCGCACCGCTATTGTATAGCTTGACATCATTGCCGATAGCTTGCGGGCGGCGTGGCAGCAGGCGACCGTCCGACCAGTGCAAGGTTACCGGTGGCTTGTTACCACGCGCAGGAAATTCCATCTGCAGCAACGACGCCCGCGGATAGGTCTCGCTCTCGACCTCCGGCTTCCAATGCGTTGTAGTCCCCTCCAGCACCGTCGGAGCACCCAGGTCAAGCGCGTAAAAGGCAGGGTCGAGGATGTGGCATCCCATATCGCCCAATGGCCCGGTGCCAAAGTCTAGGTAAGCACGCCAACCAGTCGGGTGATAAGCCGGATGGTACGGGCGCTCGGCTGCCGGACCAAGCCACAGATCCCAATCAAGCGTGTCAGGGACTGCCGGTGATCCAGCCGGACGCGGGCCGACATCAAATGTCGAATAGGGTTGCCCGCCTGCCGGTCGGTCAGTCCACGCATGCACTTCGGTCACGTTACCGATCACGCCCGCCTCAATCCATTCTTTGAGCAGTCGGATCGATTCGCTCGAGTGTCCCTGGTTACCCATCTGGGTCACTATCCCGGCCTGGCGCGCGGCCTCGGTGACTACGCGGGCTTCGTGGATATTGTGGGTCAGCGGTTTCTGCAGATAGATATTCAATCCGCGGCGGATTGCTTCCATTGCAATGACGGCGTGGGTATGATCCGGGGTCGCAATGACCACCCCGTCCAAGTCCGTCTCGGCATCAAACATTTCGCGGTAATCCGTATAAAATTTGGCTTGCGGGTGCTCGTCGCGAGTCTTTTTGGAATAAACGGAATCCACATCGCATAGGGCGACCACCTCTTCCTGCGAGCAGTTGCGTATATTCGGTTTGCCCATGCCACCGATTCCAATACCGGCAATGCGCAGTTTATTGCTCAGCGCCGCCTGACCGAAGACCGGGTGAGTGATGAATTGGGTGGCCACTACACCAGCCGCAGCCCGCGTTATAAAGCTGCGGCGCGTCAGTGGATTGTTTGATGGTTTGTCCGTGTTTTCGTTTTTCATTGTTGTAGTTATGGTACTTGGCTTGATCAATTTTCCTTTCCGGCAACATGGTAATCAAGCGGCTGACTATCGCCCGTCCAATCGTTGTCAGTACAATCCTCGCCGGCAAAATCTACAGCTACTATAAACTTGACCCTAAAGGAGCAGATAGAAATCTCAAATACCATCTTAATTGCGTATAATAAACGTTGTTTTGCGCCACTGCTTACAACCTGAGAAATTGAGCGCAAAATAATCTAGCCTTTA
>CAYUDZ010000014.1:0-15296 GCA_964443575.1 uncultured Chthoniobacteraceae bacterium
ACGGGCAGTAGCTGAGGGTAGCCTGTTTGTTGCCCTGCGCGGCACTGTGACCGACGGCCACAACTACCTGGAACAGGCACTCGTCAATGGGGCTGCCGCGCTGGTGGTCGAGCGGGACTTCTCACCGACCAGGGTGCCGGTAGTCAAAGTGCCGGATACGCGGGCTGCACTAGCACAGTTGGCGGCCATCTTTCACCGTCATCCTGACACCAAACTCAAGCTGGCGGGGATTACCGGTACCAATGGTAAAACAACAACGGCATTCCTGCTTAAGCACCTGCTGGAGGAGGTGCTGCTACGTTCGGCATTGATCGGAACGGTGCGCTATGAAATTGGCGAGCGTATCCTGCCGGCAACGCACACCACGCCAGAGTCTGCTGATCTCTTTCATCTGTTGCAGACTGCCGTGGACAATGGCTGCCGCTCGGCAGTGATGGAGGTATCCTCGCATGCACTAAGCCAGGGGCGCACTGCCGGAATCCAGTTTGATGTCGGCGTATTTACCAACCTGAGCCAGGACCATCTCGATTACCACCACACGATGGATGAATACTTCAGCGCCAAAGAGCGTCTATTCACCCAAATGCTCGAGCAAACTGGCAAGCAGGGTCACGCCGTGATTAACGCTGATGACAGCTATGGCAAACGACTCGTGGCATCCTTGCGGGGTAAATTACCGGTTACGACATTTGGTTTTGGTGCCAAGTGTACGCTCAGGGCAACCGGGGTACGCTCGGAACACGGGCGGACAACATTTGAGCTGGTCCAGGAGGGTGGGCGCAAATTCCTGGTACGCTCACCGCTGACCGGACGCTTCAATGTCTATAATGTAATGGCAGCATTGGCGGCAGCGGATGTGCTTGGTATTGATCTGCGCGCGGCAATCAAGGCATTATCCAAAGCGCCACAAGTGCCGGGGCGTCTCGAGTTGGTCCCCTGCAAGCGTAGCTTTCGGGTTTATGTGGATTATGCGCACACCCCGGATGCGCTGGCTAACGCGCTAGCGACGCTGCGCGAGCAGGCGCCCCGCAGGATCATCGTGGTATTTGGCTGCGGTGGTGACCGTGACATGGCCAAGCGTGTACCGATGGCACAAGCAGTTGAGAAGGTTGCCGACATGGCAATCATCACCTCGGATAACCCACGCACGGAAGACCCGAATGAAATTATCAAGCAAGTTAGTGCAGGCTTCAAAGGTAATGCCTATCAGGTCATCGAAGATCGCAAAGAAGCCATCGACAAGGCCATCGAGTTAGCTGCCGAAGGAGATGTGGTGCTGATTGCCGGTAAAGGTCATGAGACATACCAGGAGGTGGGCGATCGGAAATTTCCTTTTAATGATGTGGAAGTAGCGGGCTGGGCATTGGCAGAGAAGCCGGCCGGATATGTACAAAAAGAGAGGGAGGCAAATCAGTGAACACTTTAGAATTACAGCATATCGCTAAGTTAAGCGGCGGCAGGCTAGTCGGCGACGGCGCATTATGCTGTACCGGGATTTCTACTGATACCAGAGCCGCGGTAGCGGGTACATTATTTGTCGCGCTACGTGGGGCCAATTTTGACGGCCATGACTATGTTGATCAAGCGCTGCAAGCGGGAGCTGTAGCTGCACTGGTCGGGGAAGCACAGGCCGCGCGTTGGGCCGGCGCCAACCTGGTGGCAGTGGACGACACGCTAACAGGTTTACAGCGGCTGGCAGGAGGGTATCGGCAGGAATTGCCGATGCGCATCGTCGGCATCACCGGCAGTAATGGCAAAACCAGCACGAAGCAAATGTGCCTGGCCGTGCTACAAGCGAAATTTGCAGTAGCGGCAACTAAGGGCAACCTGAATAACCATATAGGGGTGCCGCTGACATTGCTGAGTTTTTCCAGCGACTTACAATACGGGGTCGTTGAAGCCGGCATGAACCATGCGGGTGAGATCGCGCCGCTTGCCGCATTGGCTCGACCGGACATCGGGATTGTTACCAATGTTGGGCGGGCCCATATTGAATTTCTTGGCAGCTGTGAGGCGATTGCTGAAGAAAAAGGCGCATTGCTAAGGGAGTTGGATGCAGGTGGCCTGGCAATTGTTCCTGCTGCCGATGAGTACTTGAATGAATTGTTGCGGAATGTTGCCGCACGCCAACTGACTGTCGGGATTGGCTGTGGCGAAGTGCAGGCCACTGAGCCTGTAACTGATGGTGCCGGGATGCGCTTCACGGTTTCTGTGGACGGCCAGAGTGCCGAATGCAAATTGCCACTACCGGGCCGACACATGGCCGGCAATGCTTTATTTGCAATTGCTACTGGCTGGAGTGAAGGAATTCCTTTGGTTGAATGTTGTGAAGCGTTGGCGCAGCTGGAGCCCGCTGTTGGCAGGTTGAGCCGTAGAATGTTAGCAGGCATCACGTTGTTAGATGACAGCTATAATGCCAACCCTGACTCCATGTTGGCGGCGCTCGATGTTCTGGCTACTGTTCAGGGAAAACGCAAGTGGGCGGTGCTGGGAGCAATGGCAGAGCTTGGAGAGTTTGCTGCAAGCGGCTACGCGGAAGTCGGAACCGCATGCGCCAACAAGGGGATTGACGGCTTGCTGGCCGTAGGTCGACAGGCTGCAGGCATGCGTGACGCAGCAGTTGCAGCAGGTTGCCGTACGACCGAGCTGGCTGAGGATGTGCAGCATGCTGCGGCAGTTCTTGATTCCTGGGTGGAACCTGATGATGTAGTCCTGATCAAGGGCAGCAGGAGTGCGGCCCTGGAAAAAGTAATCGATGAGTTTTCGCGGTTACGTGGCACCATCAAGGAAGGAGTTATATAATGCTTTATTTATTGCACGAGTTCAGTGATTTCTTTTCACCGCTCAATGTTTTTCAGTATTTGACCTTCCGCTCGGTCGGGGCGGGGATTACATCGTTTTTGTTATGTTTGCTCTTTGGTAACTTTGTGATCCGCAAGCTGATCGGGCTCAAGCTTGGTCAACCGATCCGCACCAAGGAGGAAGTACACAAACTCTCAGAGCTGCATGGTGGCAAAGCGGGCACCCCGACCATGGGCGGGGTGCTGATCATCGGATCGATGCTTATTGCTACTTTGCTATGGGTCAAACCGGCCAGTTCGTTCGTGTGGTTGGCCTTGTTTGCCCTGCTCTTCCTGGGCGGCTTAGGGTTTGTCGATGACCTATTGAAAGTGACACGCAAAAAGTCGGATGGCATCAGCGGCAAAGTAAAACTGGCGGCACAATTTTTACTGGCCGGCATTATTACGGCCTACTTCCTGTTCAACCCTGACCGTGAAATTGCCGAGTTGGCGAAATCGCTCTACGTGCCGTTTTACAAGCAACCGTTGATTGCCAGCATGGGCATCTTTACATTCATCTTCTTTACCATCGTGATTGTCGGCTCATCCAACGCTGTCAACCTGACCGACGGCTTGGACGGGCTGGCGGCCGGATGTACGGCGATGGTGGCGTTCGCCTATGGTATACTCTCGTATGTAGCTGGTAATGTAAAGATTGCCACCTACTTGCAGGTTCCGTATTCGCCGTGGTCGGCTGAGCTGGCGGTTCTGTGCATGGCGCTGGTCGGGTCTGCGCTAGGCTTCCTGTGGTTTAATTGCCACCCGGCCAAAGTATTCATGGGGGATACCGGGTCGTTGGCGATCGGGGGTGTGATTGGAGTCATATCCATTTGCTGTAAGCAAGAGGTGCTTCTGGTATTGGTGGGCGGCGTCTTCGTGATGGAAGCAATGTCAGTGATTTTACAGGTAGGCAGCTTCAAGCTACGGGGTAAGCGGATCTTTGCGATGTCTCCGATTCATCATCATTTTGAGCTTAAAGGGTGGAAGGAAAATACTGTGATCGTGCGCTTTTGGATCCTTGGCATCATGTTTGCGCTGCTCGGCTTGGCAACACTTAAACTCAGGTAAGATGTGGACTATAACAACAAACAGATTGCAGTATTGGGATGCGGCTCCAGTGGTGAGGCGGCTGCACTATTGCTGCGGCAGGAGGGGGCCATGGTGACTGTATTGGACACGGCAACTCGCGAAAAACTCAAGGATCGGGTGCTGCGGCTGGAGCGGCGAGGCATCAATGTACTTAGCGGCAAGCAATCACTTGATGACAGTACGCAGTACCAGCGTGCCATCATTAGTCCGGGGATTCCACGCTCTGCACCGTTGGTGGAGAACCTACTCAAGCGTCGTATCGAGATGATCGGTGAGGTCGAATTGGCCTATGAAATGTGTCATTGTCCGGTAGTTGCAGTAACTGGCACCAATGGCAAAACCACCACTACCGGCCTGATCCATTCGCTGTTGGCAGGCAGTGGCAAGTCAGTCGCTGCAGGCGGCAATATGGGACCGCCATTTTCCTCGCTGGTAGGCAACAGCTCAGAGCTGGATTATCTGGTCGTTGAAGTCAGCTCATTCCAATTGGAAGAGATACGTCAATTTCGGCCGACGGTGGCTGTCTGGTTGAATTTTTCTCCTGACCACCTTGATCGTTATGCATCGCTGGCCGAGTACCGTGCCGCCAAGTTGCGAATTTTCATGAATCAACAGCATGGAGATTTTGCGATTGTGAACCGGGCCTGTGAATTGCCGGAGTTGCGTGCGGAGCGCATCACATTCAGTGCGTTTCGTGGAGATGCCGACTTTACGATGCCTGTCGAGGGTGTGATCAGCTTCCGTGGTTGTGAAGTGTTCAGGATGCGGGATAGCCAGCTCTCCGGCATCCATAACGTTGAGAACCTGATGGCAGCGCTGGCAACCGGCTATGCACTAGGAGTGCGCTTCGATGACATGCAAGCCGGTTTGGGTAGCTATCAGGCCGAGAGGCACCGCAATGAGTTGGTTGACGAGATAAACGGGATCCGGTTTATCAACGATTCCAAGTCGACCAACCCTGCTTCACTGGAAATGGCATTGCGTTCGCAGCAACGTCCGGTGGTGTTGATAGCGGGCGGCAAGGAAAAGGGTTTTTCGTTTAGTGGCTTGAGCGAGTTGATAAAAAGTAAAGTCAAGGCAGCCGTGCTGATCGGCGAGATCTCCGGCAACCTGGCGCAGGAGTGGCAGGATCTGACAAGTTGTCGGCAGGCACGCTCGTTGGATGAAGCCGTGACCATGGCATCGCAGTTGGCGCAGCCGGGCGATGTGGTGCTGCTGTCGCCGGGCACTTCATCTTTCGATATGTTCAGTGGCTACGAGGAGCGTGGCTGCCAATTTTGTGAAGCAGTTTTAAGTCATAAATTAACCAAGTAAGGAAACCATGAAAAAGAGAAGAAAGACCATCAGGAGAAAACTCAAAACTACCGTCAAGGCTAATAGCCTGCGCGCCGAAGCGAATGATGGTTATTTTGAGGAGGAGTCCAACATGCGCCTGTCACGCGCGTTTGTTGTCGTGCTGATTTTGCACGTAGTTGCAGTAGGCGGCATCCTCCTTTTTAATAATCTCAAAGCACAGCATGAGACGGGTGCCAACCAGGTGTTGAATGACATCAATGAGCAGCCGTCCGAGGTAGCAGAACCGCACTTGCCCGGCACTAGTCAGGCAGCTGTTAGCCGACAACCCGAGCTGATTCATAAGCTTGGTTCCGGGGACACGTTGAGTAAGCTATCACGCAAATATGGTGTCAGTGTGAAGCAGATCGTCGATGCCAATAACCTGCAGTCGGCAAGCGTGCTGCGGGTCGGGCAGGAATTGGTTATTCCGGTGAAAGAACAGGCAGGTGTACCAACGCTGGAGCCGTCAGCGGCAGTGAGAAGGGTCAGTACCGCTAGCAGCAGCAGTCCTGCGGCGACCAGTACTCCACCGACAGAATCGATTCCATCAAGTGGTACTTACACGGTAGTGAAAGGCGATAACCCGCATGCCATCGCTCGCCGCTTTGGCGTTGATTACAAAGCGCTGTTGGAGATCAACAATATTGAGGATCCGCGCTTATTGCAGATCGGCCAGATCCTCAAACTTCCACCAAAAGAATGAGAATGCTGCAACAGTTAATTACTAAGGAGATGGACGGCTAAAAAGATGCAACGCAAAGCTGTATATTTACTCGTACTCTGTGTACTTGCCCTGGCCGTGCTGGGGCTTGTTGTGCTTTCGAGCACCAGTCCGTACTCCGATGACACGATTGACGACAAGCTATTCTATACCCAGCGCCAGGCGATGTGGCTGGTCATCGGTGTTGTCGGGTGCGTTGTTGCTGCGTTGATTGACTACCACTGGTGGCAACGTCTGGTGTGGGTGCTATTTGCGGTATCACTGGTGTTGCTGGCATGCTGTTTTGTACCGGAAATCGGCAAGCGGGTAAATGGCTCGGCACGCTGGGTAGATTTTTGGTTGTTTACGTTTCAACCATCGGAGTTTGCCAAACTGAGCATCGTGGCGGTACTGGCCCACTGGTTTGCTAATTTGCAGCGTGACCATGGGAAATTTACTATCGGTATACTCTTACCGGGAATATTGGCGGCGCTACCGATGGGTTTAATCCTACTGGAAGTGGATATCGGTACCACCTTATTGATCGGTGCTACTTGTGGCTTGATGATGTTCGTTGGTGGTGCCGGATTACGTTACCTGTTGCCGATAGCAGCTGCGGGGATGATCGCAGTGCTAGGTGTCATCCACATGATGCCGGAGCGGACTGACCGCATCGTTGCTTTCATGGACTTAGAGGCGCACAAGTTGGGTGCCGGGTTGCAGCAATATCAGGGGTTGATTGCCTTTGGCTCTGGCGGAGTCGATGGACTGGGATTAGGTAATGGGCGTCAGAAGATGATGTACCTGCCATTTGCGCATACCGACTTTATATTTCCGATGATTGGTGAAGAGTTGGGATTAAAATTCACCTTGGCGATAATTTTCATCTACCTTGTTATTTTTGTATGCGGGATGAGTATTGCAGTTCATGCCAAGGATCGGTTTGGGATGTTGATGGCATTTGGCGTGGTGGCCTTAATTGGCTTGCAAGCCATGCTCAACATGGGAGTTACGACGGCCCTGCTTCCTAACAAAGGGCTGCCACTGCCATTTATCAGCTACGGTGGGTCCAACCTGGTGATGTGCCTGATCGGGGTCGGCTTGCTCATCAATATCTATATCCAGGGGCAACCTACCAAGTCTACCAAGCCACCACAGCAATTGCGCGTAAGGACACTGCATCGGTTATGAGCGGAAAGAATAACTATCGCATTGTGATTGCTTGCGGCGGTACCGGTGGCCACTTATTTCCCGGTGTCGCGGTCGGCGAGGTACTGGTCCGGGCAGGACATAAAGTAGCTTTGATTATTTCTGAAAAGAAAATCGATGCGGTGGCCGTCAGTGGTCACCATGAATTTGAAGTGCATAAATTTGCTTCGGTAGCGATGCCGAAACTCTATTCGCCTGAGATTGTGCTTTTTTTATTTAAAGTGCTGGGCAGTGTCAGCCAATGTCGTGAGATGTACCGCTCGTTTCGCCCGCATGCAGTATTGGGGATGGGTGGTTTTACTTCGACCGCACCGATATACGCGGGTCGTAAGCAAGGTGCCGCAACCTTTATCCATGAATCTAATGTAGTACCGGGCAAAGCTAACCGCCTGAATGCCCGTTTGGCGGATGAGGTCCTGCTAGGCTTTGGCGAAGCTGCCAAACAGTTCCACAATGGCTGCAGTACCGTGGTGACAGGTACTCCGGTACGCTCTGCACTCAAGCAACAAATCGAACGTTCCGAAGTTCTGCAACAGCTGCAGCTGGATGCTGATCGTCCGGTTGTTGCCGTGATGGGTGGCAGTCAGGGAGCCAGCGGAATAAATCATGCATTAGTCAGGATTGCCCCCAAGTTGGCGACCGCGAACCTGCAAGTTATTCACCTTACCGGTGAGCGTGATTTTCAGACGGTAAAAGAAGCATACCATAATGCCCAGCTGCCATCGTATGTGCGACCGTTTTATCATCAGATGGCTGAAGTTTACGCGGTTGCAGATCTTGTGGTTGGCCGCGCGGGGGCCTCCAGCCTGGCGGAGCTGAGTTATTTTGGCATCCCATCAATTTTGATCCCATATCCATATGCTGCGGATAACCACCAGTTGGAAAATGCGGAAATTTACGCTAGTGACGGAGCTGCGGTCGTCTTAAGCGAGGGTGATCGACTAGCGGAAGAGTTAACCCTACAGCTGCAGGCATTAATGGCTGCTCCGGACAAAAGAAAAGAAATGTCAGCGGCTGCGGCCGGCTACGAGAGTGGGGCAGCTGCGGAACGTGTCGCCGAAGTAATTCTCAAGCAGTTGGAGAAAGGAGGGGGGAATGGAACTTGATGCCCGAGGCCAGGAGCTTGAGTTGGCTTTAACCAGAGGTGAATGCAAGATTCACCTGATCGGTGTGGCCGGCTCGGGGATGAGTGGGATTGCTGGATTATTATTGTCGCTGGGCCATTCTGTTAGCGGCTGCGATCGGGTGAGTACGATTGAAGTCGAGCGACTCCAGGGACTGGGTCTTGAATTTTACACCCCGCAGAAAGCCGCCTATGTAAGCGGTGCGGAAATCGTGATTTACAGTTCAGCGATTCGTCCGGGAAACCCTGCTTTCGATGCTGCAGTTGCCCAGGGGTTACCGATGTATCGTCGGGCGGAAGCATTGGCAGCTATTTTGAAGCAACGCCAAGGAATCGTGATTGCCGGCATGCATGGCAAAACAACGACATCCTCAATGGCCGCACATGTGCTGCGGGTGGGCGGCTTAAAACCATCGCATTACATTGGCGCTGAGATCCCCATACTCGGGACCAATGCCCACTGGGATGCTGATGGCAGCTACATGGTAGCCGAAGGCGATGAAAGTGATGGCACGCTGCGCCTTTACCACCCTAAACACAGCGTGATCCTGAATATCGAAGAAGAGCACTTGGATCATTATAGGGATTTGCAGCAGATTGAAGGGGTCTTTCAGCAACTAATCGATCAGACTTCCGGTAGTATCTTTTACTGTGCCGATGATCCGGTAGCTGCACGCCTATGCGGTGGGCACGAGCAAGCAATCGGTTATGCAATTGACAGCGCAGCTAAATATCAGGCGGACCGGTTGGCGAGTAGTGGCTTCCAAACATCGTTCAGGGTACTTTGTGAATCGCAAGAGTTAGGGACAATCATCCTTAACGTACCCGGACGCCACAACGTATTGAATGCGTTGGCAGTTGTTGCTCTGGCTACTGAACTCGGTGTGGGATTTGACCAGATTGCCAGTGCACTAGGGACATTTCGTGCGGCGCGGAGACGTTTTGAGGAAATCTACCGCAGCGATAATTTTGTGGTAGTGGATGACTACGGCCATCATCCATCTGAAATTGTGGCGACACTAACTGCAGCTTGTGGCGAACCGGGGTGGCGCTTGCGGGTGATTTTTCAACCACATCGCTACTCGAGAACACAGCTATTGCGTGACAAGTTTGCCACTGCCTTCCGTGGAGCTTCAGCGTTAACAGTCACAGGTGTATATGCTGCCAGCGAGAAGCCGATTGAGGGAATTGGTGGCCACACAATTGCAGATGCCGTTGCAGGCGATAACCAGGTCAGCGAAGTGGATTATGTGCCGCTACTGGACAATTTACGCACGCATGTAGGGGCAAAATTAGAACCTGGAGATATGCTGCTATCGTTGGGTGCTGGAAACATCCACGAACAGGCGCGTTTAATCGCCCGTGATCTTGAACTGTACGATGCCATCAGGGAAGCTATCCAGCATGGTACAATTAAATTATACGAGCCGATGGCTCGCCATACCACATTGCGGATTGGTGGTCCTGCCCAGTTTTGGGTTGAGCCGGAAACTGTGCTGGGACTTGGGAACCTGTTGCGTTTGTGTGCGCAGGAAAGTTTACCATGGATGGTGGTCGGTCGTGGCTCCAATCTGCTGGTGCGTGAAGGTGGTATCGCCGGTGTCGTGATCCATCTAGCGCGTGGTGAGTTTACTGATCTGTCGATTGAGGGCGACCGCATCCACGCTGGAGCAGGTGTGAAACTAAAGCACTTGAGCTTGACTGCGCGGGATGCCGGTATCGGTGGGTTCGAATGGTTTGAGGGTATTCCCGGCACTGTTGGTGGGGCGCTGCGGATGAATGCGGGTGCCATGGGTGCAGAGACATTCGAGCAGGTGATTGAGGTTCGGGCCATGGACAAGCAGGGACGCATAGTGACGGTGCAGCCTGGCGAAATAGAAGTTGGCTACCGCAGTGTGCCATGGTTCAACGAGCATATTGCCTTGGCTGCAACATTTTCCGGACAAGCGGGCACGCCACGAGAGCAGATCGAAGAGCTGTTGCGTGAATCCATGGCGAAGCGAAAGAATAGCCAGCCTGCGGCCTCCAGCGCCGGCTGCATATTCCGTAATCCTGAGGGATGCCCGGCCGGGAAATTGATTGATGAGATGGGACTCAAAGGTTTACGGCGTGGAGCGGTCCACATTTCTGATGTGCACGGGAACTTTCTAGTAAACGACGGCAAAGGTACAGCGACCGATGTGCTTGGGTTGGTAGCTGAGATCAAACGCGAAGCCAAACAACAGCGGGGCATCGAGCTGGTGACTGAGGTCCAGGTAGTCGGGAAGCCGGAGGAGGTATTCAAGTGAAAGAGATTGAAGCAATGACGGTGGCCGTCCTGATGGGTGGTCCCGGCGAAGAGCGTGAGGTTTCGTTAGCTTCAGGGCGAGGTGTCTGTGGTGCGCTTAAGGATGTCTGTGCCAGAGTAATCGAATTGGACATCGACAACGACACACCGGAGCTTCCTGCCGGCTGTGACTTGGCCTTCAATGTCGTGCATGGGACTTTTGGCGAGGATGGGCAACTGCAGCGAGTTCTCGAGCAGCAGGGAGTCCCCTACACCGGTGAAGGAGTTGCTGCAAGTGAGGCGGCATTCGATAAGATCATTAGTAAAAAACTTTTTTCAGCAGCAGGTGTAAATTCCCCTGAGTACGCTATCCGCAAACCTGGAGAGGCTTTGGATTTCGATTTGCCCTGCGTAATCAAGGCACCGCGCCAGGGGTCGAGTGTGGGAGTGTTTATTGCCAGGGATGAGGCAGCAGCGGAAGACGCGCTGGTTCAGGCCGGTAAATTGGATAACGAGATTTTATTGGAAGAATTTGTAGCCGGCAGGGAATTGACGGTTGGTGTGCTTGGCAGGGAGACACTGCCGGTCATTGAAATTATACCGCAGGAAGGATTTTATGATTTCCGCAACAAATATCCATTTCTCAGTCCGGGTGGTGGTGCTCAGCATGTCTGTCCGGCCAATTTGTCTGCCGCCGAGCAGTCTGCAGTAGAAAGCATTGCATTGGCAGCGTGTGACGCGTTGAACGTCGAAGTATACTGCAGGGTGGATGTATTATTGCCGGATAATGGAATACCATCGGTTTTGGAAATCAATACTATCCCGGGGATGACCGAGGCGAGTCTACTGCCTGAAGCAGCCGCTGTGGCTGGGATTTCATATTCCGAGCTGTGCCGCCGGATCATCTTACTATCGTTGGAACGTATACAGCGGGAGGGCCAACAGGTATGATTTTCAAGGCTCCAGAATTTTCTACCGGTAACAGGCGACGCAAGAACCGTCGGCGTAAGCATCCGGGGCGGCGTAAGGAGACTCACTTGTTGGAAGTGAAAGCTCGCTCACGTAAGGTAAAAGAGCAAAGGCGTCGGGTTGTCTTCAGTGTATTTTGTCGTTTGGTGCTGCTCGCCAGTGTGGCAGGTGGCATTTATTATGGTGGTGCCAGGTTGTTGGATCACCTGTTTTTTTCTAATGAGGATTACATCCTTAAGCGGATGAATATCGAAGGGTGCGAGACCTTATCTGCTGAGCAGCTACTTACTGAAACCAAAATCGAGTGCGGCCAGAATTTATTTCAGATTAACCTGAGCAAAGTCAAAAAGCAGATTGAAGTGCATCCGCATGTACAGAGCGTGGAGGTAGCTAGAATTTTGCCTGACCAGTTGGTAATTCGAGTAGTTGAGCGCGAACCGGTTGCCTGGTTGGTGCCGGCCGACAACCGGGGAGACCCTTATGCTGTGGGCAACTCTTATCTGGTGGATGCCCAGGGGGTATTGATTGAAACAAAAAGGTTGTATCCCGAGTACATGCACCTGCCATTAATCACAGGAATTAATGTCGATTCGTTGATAGCCGGGCAGGCGTTGGACTCGGTAGAGTTGCAAGCGGCACTCAGATTGATAATCCTCAACAACAATCGGCTGGCCGATGTGCCATTAGTGATTCGATCGATCGATCTCTCGCGCGGGTACTGCCTCGAAGTGACCGACGGGCAACATGCAAAGTACCGTATGAGCTATGACGGCCTGGAGCTCCAGCTACGTAAATTGGATTTATTACTTGAACATGCCAACGTGTTGGGGAGAAAGATTGAGTCAATCAATCTGGTGGCACAGCGCAATATTCCGGTGCGATTTCTTCCGGTGGTGAATGCCGGCGGAGAAGAAGTGGTGCCGGCTGATGGCGGTCTGCCGGTCAAACGTGCTTTGCCTGCCACACAATAAGTGCATGATAGATTGCCGTATGATAGAATACGATTGAGGTTATGGGTGCTGAATCATTGCTAGTCGGATTGGAAGTGGGCACGGCTAAAGTATGCACTGTAGTAGCTGAAACCCAAAGTGATGGCTCACTGCGTATCCTGGGTGTTGGTGAGACTCCAGCGCGCGGGGTGCGCAAAGGAGAAATCGTTGATTATGATACTGCACAGGCGTGTATCCGTGAGTCCCTGGCGGCGGCAGAGCAAAGAAGTGATGTCGAGATCAGCAGTGTTTTTCTAGGTGTTACTGGCGGCCATATCCACGGTGTAAATAATCGTGGGATGGTGCGCATCGCGCAGGACAGCGAAGAAGTCGACGAGAATGACATCGAAGATGTGTGTGCCAGTGCACGTGATGTCAGGATTCCGGAAGAAAATACTTTTTTGCATTCGATCTGCCAGCACTATTACGTCGATGGCAAAGCGGTTATCGATCCACTGGGAATGCTCGGCGGCAAGCTGGAAGCCGACTTTCACATCATGCACGGAGTAGCAAACCGGCTCAAAGACGCCATTCGCTGTGTGCGGGAAATTTCTATTGATGTTGAAGAGATAGTACATAACGGGCTGGCCAGTGCGTTGGTGGTGCTCGATCAGAACCAGAAAGAGATGGGAGCTCTCGTGCTGGACATTGGTGCCGGGACAACTGACTACATAGCATATGTGGATGGGGTTATTCGCTGTAGTGGTGCCCTGGCGGTGGGTGGTGACCATGTTACCAATGACATTTCTATGGGGGTGCGCATTCCGATGATGAAATCGGAAATTTTAAAGATTGAGGAAGGGAGCGTCGTTTTAGGTAATTCGTTACCCGGTGAGACCCTCAGCCTCAAGGGTGATGCCAGTTTTGCCGGTAGGGAAATTGAACGCGAAACGCTCAATATGATTATCCACATGCGAATGGAGGAGGTCTTTGAATTGGTAAAGCGTAAACTGCAGGCCGACAAGTGCCTCGACTACCTGGGTGCGGGAGTCGTGTTGACTGGTGGTTGTAGCCAGTTAAACGGGCTGAAGCATCTTGCTGAGGAAGTATTCGGGGTGCCGGCCTCGGTGGTGCACGCGCGCAGCGTTGCCGGAGTAACCTCAGCATTTGAGCGGCCCGAGTTGTCAACTGCTATCGGACTGGTAAAATATGGTCAAGCAATTCTCGATGAGCGTGAAAAACAAGGGATTGGTGAAAAGCTTGCTGACGCCTTGAGTGGATTTTTCCGTAAGCTCGGACCGCGTAAGATTAAGGAACCTGTGGAGTAGGAAATCGTGCTGGAAATCGATAAACAAGGATTGGCGGCTGAATCCGATGCCCAATTGACATATCGGGTAGTTGCCATTGGCAGCGCGGGTTCGAATGTGTTGGATCGCGGTGCCCTTGACGGACTCGGCAAAGAACATGTCTGTGCAGTTAATACCGATGTGCAATCGCTATCGGCCGCAGTAGCCGGGCGTAAATTGCAAATTGGCAGGCAAATAACGCGTGGACTTGGCACCGGCGGTGACCCGGAGCTGGGCTTGGCGGCGGCAGAGGACGCCGCTAAAGATATTGAGCAACTGTGTCAGCAGGCAGACCTGCTCTTTTTGTGTGCCGGACTTGGTGGCGGAACCGGTTCGGGAGCTGCGCCATTGGTGGCCAAGGCCGGACGGGATGCTGGAGCGTTGGTGATCGCCTTTGTCACCCTGCCATTCCAATTCGAGGGACGACGCAGAAACGAGCAGGCGCTGCACGCTTTGGCGGAGCTTGAAGCAAGCTGCGATGCTGTCGTCTGTTTCGAGAACGACCGGATGGCTGAGCTAAGCGATGTCCGTGTCGGTATCCATGAAGCATTTGCCAACTCTGATCGTATTGTTAGCCAAAGCATTCGCTCGATCATTGACTTCACAATGCGGCCAGCACTGATGAAAGTGGGGATCAGTGAGCTAATTGAAGTGTTGCATTGCCGTGAGGCGCGTTGTGTTTTTGGTTACGGCGAAGGCTCCGGGACATCAGCCGTTCATGATGCTTTGGCTGCAGCATTAAAATGCCCACTAATGGATCGTGGAAAGATGCTGCGTGAGGCGGCCAGCGTCCTGGTTCAAATTACAGGTGGTCGCAAGATGACCTTTGCTGAAGTCCAGGGGCTAATGAAAGCGCTGGGGAAACACTTACCTGAGTCGGCACAGGTTTTTCTTGGCGTCGCTTCTGATGAAAGGCTGGAGGCTGGAATCCGGCTGACTATAATATCAGCATTTGGCGACCAAGCTACGCCTCGCCAAGCACGCAAGAGAATTGCTCCCGTGCAGGACCTTAACCTGGAGGTTGAAGAAGACGAGGCGTTGCCAGACGTAGACGATGCTCCCGATCCGGTTGCTGATGATGAGGCCGAAGTTGCTGATGACCTGCCATTACTGACTGGGGCTAGCGAGACTGAGCCGCAGCATGCACCCAAGCCAATTGTACAAGGTGAAGCGCATGCAGCGCGACAGGAGCCGTTTGCGGCACCTTCGGATGAATTTAATCTCACCGGCGAGAAGCAGGGTGCTACCCAGGAAGCATTTCAGTTTGAGACAGTGTCGCGGGGGCGGTTTGATAAGATCGAGCCGACGATTATCGATGGTGAGGACCTCGATATCCCGACATTCATGCGCAAGAATGTACGGCTTTAGCCCGTGCTGTACCGGAAATGCTGCAACAAACAGCTATAATCCGGAAGCTGCTTTTCTTGACCGCTATTCCAAAGCTTCGTACTCGAGCGCTTTGATGCGCGCTTTGGCAGCATCAGCAGGCT
>CAYUDZ010000014.1:15306-28546 GCA_964443575.1 uncultured Chthoniobacteraceae bacterium
GCTTCCAGAACCAGCCCTGTGTATCCCAGCACTGGGCAAACGGCAGCTTTTCAACCAAAAATTTGTAGGCGGTTGCCGCCTCCTTGGCTTTGCCCTGGGCTTCCAGTACCATACCCTTGATGTAATAGCAGGTGCCCACATCATTGAGTGCCCAGAAGGTGTGGATATGTTCCGGCTCGCCGGTTGGTGCTTCGGTTAGCCCTGCCTGCATTTCCAGCGCTTGTGTTTGGTACATCTCAATGCACTTATTGGCGTAGGTAAGCACCGCATCATAGTCACCGGCATCATTGGCTTGCCACGCTTTGGACGTCAGTGTCTGCGAAGAGTGATCACCAAAATCAACATCCGCCTGCACACCGCCACCGATAGCCAGGATCAATATGGACAAAAAGTATCTCGTGCTTTCATAACTCAGAAAATGCTGAGTTCATTTTCCGGTGTCAATCAAAGTGTGTTAACAATCCAGAGGTAGAGTATCATGCCGCCTTGACCCGCAATGAGCTAATACTTGTGATGATTGTTATTTTGTGAATGGTGAAAATATGAAATCTCTCTCAGTAAATTTTTGTCTGATATTAAGTGTGTTTAGCATGCTGCTGGCAGCACCCACAGAGGTTGCGGCACAATCACAGGTTGCCATCGAAGCTAAAGCGGATGGCAGTTTTGTGTTAGTACGCGATGGTCAACCGTTTTTCATCAATGGAGCCGGAGGGGTGGACCATTTGGAGGTATTGGCACACAATGGTGGTAATTAGATTCGCACCTGGGGGATCGAGCAATTGGAGGTGGAGGTTGGTGGCAAGACATTGCTTGATCGTTGTCATGAGTTGGGCATTGCCGTAACGGCCGGGATCTGGGTTGAGCATGAGCGGCATGGGTTTGATTACGATGACCCGCAGCAGGTGAAAGAGCAGCGTCGCAAGGTGCGCGAAGCGGTACGCAAGTATCGGGATCATCCGGCATTATTGATGTGGGGGTTGGGTAATGAGATGGAAGGGCCGACATCCTACGGTTCGGATCCGCGCATCTGGAAGGAATTGGAGCGGCTTGCCCAAATTGTCAAACAGGAGGATCCGCAGCATCCGGTGATGACCGTGATTGCCGGTGCCATGCCATCGAAGATTGAAGGCATCCGCAAGTATTATCCATCAATTGATGTGCTCGGTGTGAATGCCTATGCTTCAGCGGCTGGGGGGGGTAACGCGCTGATCTCGAGTGGTTGGGATAAGCCGTTTGTGTTGGCTGAGTTTGGGCCGATGGGCCACTGGGAAGTGCAGAAGACGCCGTGGGGCGCGCCGCTCGAACCAGCGGGCAAGGACAAGGCGGCGACTTATTATGCGGCACATAGTACGGTGGTTGAGGATGGTAAGGGGCGGTGCCTCGGCAGCTACGCCTTTCTATGGGGCAATAAGCAGGAGATGACTTCCACCTGGTATGGCATGTTCCTGCCGGACGGGGCCAAGTTACCACCGGTCGATGCGATGGCATACATCTGGAGCGGTAAGTTTCCTAACAATCGCTGCCCCAAGATCATCGGTATTGATTCACCGCTTGCCGGCGGCAGGTTCGCGCCCGGAGAGGTGGTGCCGGTGACGGTCGTTGCCAGCGACCGGAAAAATGATAATTTGACGTTTGAGTATGAAGTTATGGCGGAAAGCACCGACCTGAAAGTGGGCGGAGATGCCGAGCGCAAGCCACCGTCGTTTCCTGAAGCGGTACGCGAAATTAGTGACGGCAAACTTGAAGTCATTATGCCCCGGAAAAAAGGCGCCTACCGCCTGTTTGTCACCGTGCGTGACGGCAAGGATGCGGCTAGCCGTGATAACTATTGTTTCCTCGTCGAATAGGCGGGCCGTACTTTATCAACGGGAGGCCTACTGCCATGGCGCTGCGTCTCGCTACAAACTTTGTGATTGATCCGGGCTAATCTGCCGGCGGGACGATAACCAGCGACACCTCGCATAGTGATGGCCCATTCTCCAGCCGTACCAGGATATCGTTATAGCCTTGCTTGAAATAGACCTTACGAAAATCCTCACCGAGCCGCCAGGCACTCTGGTTTTCATCTTGCCATGCGACCATACCATTGATCCAGACCTTGGCGGCATCATCGCTGCCGACCGCGATCAACATATCACGCGCCGTTTCAAAAAAGACATCGGTGTAGAGGTAGTAAGTCGCATCCGATGCTTCATCGGGCATCGCATGTGCGGATGACCACGTCTCGCAAATTTCGGAACTGGCAAATATCCATCACTTGGACAACCCGGTGAAACGGGGCATTTTCGTCGGCGTCAATCCGGACTTGGCGCTGCGGCTGGGATGTGGCCACCGATCTGAGTTGCTCATGCAATTGGTTGACGCCGGCCGGCTCACCCTCAAGAAATATATCACCATCAGCGGTAATTCCGATGACCAGCGCCTTGTCGTCGGCCAGCTGTTTGATTGCCGAGACAGATTGTGGCAGCTCGATATCGATGTCCTTATTTTCTTTCTTCATCATTGTCACCACCAGAAAAAATATCAGCAGCAGGAAAACGGCATCGATCATAGGAGCCATGCTTAGCGGGTTACGTTCCCGGGTGGGTGATGTGAGGCGCATGGTCAACGTGCAGCCGGCAGCGTGCGAACTGCGACATTGTGGAACCCTTGAAGTTGCGCGATATCCAGTACGTCGATGACTTTTTGGGTTGGCGCTTGGCGGGCTACTGAGAACTGAAGCGGAATGTCGGTGCCGCGGGTGGCGCCCAGCGTCTGCAGATAGGCGGCAATGCGATTACCAGCACCCCCTGGACAATAATCACGACGCCGCCCTGCTGAAGCTGGGCAAACCAGTCGATCTGCACCGTCTCTGGGGTGATAATTTGCGCGAAAGGAGGCATGGAAAATCAAAGCATATGATTTAATTCTTGATATCGGGAGTCAGTCCAGCAAGCCAATAATCTGTATACAGGCTGATCCGTATGGTCGTAGTAAACTGCTGCCGGTCATCGCGTTGAGTGTCGCTGAGACTATCTTTACCGGCTTCACTTGAGAGGAATTGATGTGCCTTGCTGTTGCTCCTTATTCCTGCTGACGGTCGGCGTCCTGCTGTGCCTGTGCTGCGGGCAGAAGTGAGCGCTTGTGGGTTATGTCCAGGTAGAGGTTGTAGCTGGCAACCGTAGCAGGGAACAAATTGAGGATGATACCGACCGAGTCATTCTTGCCCCAGATGAAATAGCTCAAGCACATCAAGCTGCCGGTAATACTCATGTACCAAAACAGCCGCGGGACTACCGGCTTTTTCTTGATTTTTGATGCCCAGACCTGGACGAACCAGCGCCCGGTAAACATGAAGGCACCCAGGAAACCGACTATTTTCCAAGGCGTTATAACGATGCCAAAAAGTGATCCGATTACTTCATTCATAAGCCGCAAGGATTAGCGGAAAGCCGGAACCCATGCAAGGACGGCTTATGTCACTGAAAGTTTAGCCTGCTGCAAATCTTTGGTTAGTCAGGGCGTAAGTAGGCATGCTGTGCCGGAAGCGAGGTTGGGTTGGGCAGTTTTTCTCAACTGTTCAATAAACTTCTTGAGCCTTGCGCTTTTATTACGACAGCGAACCGGTAGGCTACCTCAAATGTTGATCCGACTGGTACTATCATGTTTGGCCACTGTCTGCTTAGTTGCTGGCACCCGTGACGTGGCAGCTCGCGAGTGGCTGGATCGACCGTGGGAGCAGGACATCATCTATTTTATGATGACTGATCGTTTTCATGATGGTGACCGTGCCAACAATCAGGTCGCGGGTGCGCGCCGTGGAATTTACGACCCGAAGCAAAAGCATACTGACCTCTATCATGGTGGTGATTTCCGGGGTATCGAGAAGGCGCTGCAGGCGGAATATTTCAATGACTTGGGCGTGACAGCGATTTGGATCACCCCTCCGGTGAAAAATGTCTGGTATACCCGCTATGATATGGGCGATGCCCCGAAAACCGGATACCACGGTTATTGGGCGCAGGACTTTTTGGATATTGATCCACACTTGACTAGCAGCACGTCTCTGGATGGGAGGCCATATCCGCCGGGCCGCGAGGGACGGTTGCAGCATTACCGTGATTTAGTACAGCTGGCCCACACAAAAGGAATCAAGATCATCCAGGATATTGTCTGTAATCATGCCGGTCCGGTCTTCGGGATGGTGGCAGTCATCTGGCTTGGTTACGGTGCGATGACCGCACTGTACATCGGTTTTGCCCTATCGGCGAGTTCGACACTAGCGGCGCACCGGCGCTATGTGCGGTGTCTTTGAGTCCGCAGGAAATTGTCCACAACAACGATCCGGCGGTGGAACTGGCGCTGGATTCCCAAGTGCCACCGCTGTGCGCGGAAACCCCGATGACCTTGCGATGGTGTTTCAGTGCAAATCGATGCGTGTACTGGGCCCCACCGGAAAAACCATTGAGGAAAAGTTTGTCGTGGAGCTTAAATTCTTTACTCAGATCATCAAAGATATCGAGCAATTGCTTATCGGAGTACCCTTCCAGCATCTGGTAGTACGGGCCATTGGATGGGAATGAGTGGCCGACACCAACCAAAGCCTTACGGCTCGTTGCCGGTAGCTGCCTTATATCTGGCGGCCAGTTGCTCAAACTGACGGCGGGTGTCAGCATGCTTATCGCGCTCGGCCATCAGCATTTGTTCAAGTTCCTGAACACGCTTTTTAAGGTTTTCTCTAACTGAGGCCCGCCCCGGGGCAGTATCTGATTGTTCGATGGCCTTCAGATCTGCCTCGAGTTCCGGGATATCACGTACCTTGCATTGTCGCGCTTCGACGCAATTGATCGCTGCAGAATCACCATCAATCTCGCCGGCCAGGATAAACTCCCGCAACGCACCTACCGTTGTTGGGCCGTAGAGTTGTCCGGGGCTGGGCTGGACCAGCCAGTCCATATTCAAATCAGGACAAGTTGGTGCCCGATTCCATTCAGTCTGGTCTTGGGAGATTTTATCCAGCGGCGATACTTGCGCGGCTGCGGCCCACTCCTGAAGTTGGCTGATGGCAATCGGGCCAAAGACTGTGCCATCTTCATTCTTAAGCAAGTACCATGTGGAATTGGACTCCATATCAATAACTTACTATATAATAGGTACAACTGTGATAAATGTCATGGTAAAAATTACCCAAGCAGCGATTACCTCGGGCTTTGGATGGTGAGTTCCACGCGACGGTTGATTTGCTGCTCTTCGATGGAGCCGGTGGCTGGCGCTAGCAGGCGGGTCTTTCCAAACCCGGTAGTCGCGATTCGGTCTGGCGCTATGCCGGCATTGAGTACGAGCCATTCTTTTACCGACAAGGCGCGCTGTCGGCTTAGCTCGAAATTGTAATCGTCTGAGCCAAATGAGTCGGAGTGGCCTTCGATAATGATTTGTGAGTCAGGGCTGCGTGCGATCAGGGTGGCAACCTTGGTCAAATCCTGGGCTGCTTGCGGGCGCAATTCCGCCGAATCGTAATCAAATAGCAGTCCGGCATCCATCAGGATCGGCGTGTCATCGATTACCGGGCCGGTAGCTGCCACTAAAGCATCCAGGTCAGTAAATTGCGGTCCGCTTGCACCGACCCCGTCGACAGTAGCGGATGAAGCAGGCAGCGTGAGTTGCGGAGCGCTGGTAATATCATCACCGGCTGTTAGTTCCGAAAGGTCGATTTGTGGCAGGTCGCTCATGGCCGTAGTAGCATCCTGCCTCGCTAATGCCTCCTGCAAGGCTTGTTGAACATCGGATCCTGTTGCTGGGGACTCAGCAGAAATTGCGGCGGCGATATCATCGCTGGCATCGGCTTGCGGGGTGACCTTGACTTCCGGCGGCGGTAGCGTTGCCTGGGGCATTTCCTGCGGTAAAACCATGCTGGTGATTTCCGGCTGTTGCGTAGTCTCTGGCTCAGTTTCTGCCGCAGGTTGTTCGGCCAGCAGTTCAGCGGGTATTTCGACACGTTCCAGCTTGAACGAGCGGGGGACAATTTGTTCGTAGTATGCCTCACCGAAATTTTTGAGCTCAGTCGAAGTCAGGAACAGGTAAAGCAGGAAGTGCAGGAAGATGGCCAGGACGATCGCGCAGGCTATCCAGCCCGAAGATAAATTGATCCCGAGATCATTGTTGCGACTGTTGTAACGGTTGGCCATACACATTATGTATCATGCCTGGATCAATCAGGCAATTGATTGCGCTTGCAGAAGGATGTTGTCAAATTGCTCAGGGCAGGCTTTTCTTCCGGTCGTATGGCAAAGAATAAATCACCTGAAGCCGTAAAAATGGATAAGATAGTCAGCTTGTGCAAGCGGCGTGGCTTCATCTTCCAGTCCAGTGAAATTTACGGTGGCCTTAATGGTTGCTGGGATTACGGGCCGATGGGCGTCGAACTGAAGCGTAACTTGAAACAGTTCTGGTGGCGCCGGATGACCATGGAACGCGATGACATCGTTGGTTTGGATGGTTCGATCCTGATGAACCGGTCCGTCTGGAAAGCCAGTGGACACGAAGACACGTTCAGCGATCCGATGGTGGATTGCCGCGCATGCAAAGCACGCTTGCGGGCCGACCAGCTACCGGAAAAAGACGGTGTACCATATTGCTCCAACTGTGGTTCCCGCGATCTCACCGAGCCGCGCGCCTTCAATCTGATGTTTGAGACTTATATCGGTGCGGCACGCGATGAGAATGCCAAAGCATACCTGCGACCCGAGACGGCTCAGGCCATGTTTGTACAGTTTAAGAATGTGATGGATACCTCGCGCTGCAAACTGCCATTTGGTATTGCGCAGATCGGCAAGGCATTCCGCAACGAAATCAACCCGCGAAATTTTACTTTCAGGTCGCGCGAGTTCGAGCAGATGGAGGTGGAATATTTTTGCCGCCCTGCTGATGGCCCGCAACTGCTTGAGGAGTGGCTGCAAGAGCGGCTCAAGTTTTATGAGGACATCGGCCTGGCAAGTGAGCGTTTGCATGTCCTCGATGTGCCCGAGGACGAGTGCGCATTTTATTCCAAGGGGACTTACGACATCGAATATGACTTTCCGTTCGGCAAGCAGGAGTTGGAAGGAGTGGCTTACCGGACCGACTACGACCTGACGCAGCATCAAAATGCTAGCGGCAAACCACTGGAAGTTTTTGACGAAGAGACGAAAAGTAAATTCATCCCGCATGTGGTGGAACCCAGCGCCGGTGTTGACCGGACAACCCTGGCATTAATCTGCGAAGCCTTTGACGAGGAGGAAGTCAGCGACGATAAGGGCAAGAGCGAGACGCGCACCGTGCTGCGCTTTAATCCGCGCATGGCGCCGGTCAAAGCTGCGGTGCTGCCATTGCTGAAGAACAATCCCGAGCTGGTGCGGGTCGCACGAGAGATCCAGGCAACACTTAGGTCAGAGATGCTGGTGCAGTATGATGAAGGCGGTGCAATCGGACGCCGCTACCGCCGCCAAGACGAAATTGGTACCCCGTTCTGCATCACCGTCGACTTCGATACACTGGGTGAGAATGGTACAGAGGCCAAAGACACAGTCACGCTGCGTGAGCGTGATACGATGGAGCAAGAGCGCCTGCCTGTGACTGCACTGGGAGATTACCTGAAAGAGAAAATAATGTAGTAATTACAGGCAGCACATTCTGTATAAAAAAAAACCTTGACGGTTGGATAAGAAAATCTATTAATTGTGCGTATGAACAAGTTTCCTCTACAATCTAATAGCGCTTTGGCAGCAATCGCACTTTGTTTCACCTTAAACTCAGCAAGTGGTTGGGTAGGGGGACCTTGGTCAGAAGGCGATGTGAGTCCGACTGGTTCGGCTGGCACCTATCAGGCAGTGATGACCGGTAATAATCTGGTAGGGGTGGCAATTTTTGGATTTGGTCCGACCATTATACCTAATGATGACGGATTGGGGGTATATGCAATATTCCACCAGGGCACGGTGCAGATTGGTGATGTATTCCCGATTGTTGATATTGCGGGCAGAAACATTGCTGCGGTTCTAGAATCGAGCAGCACAGCAACCGATCCTAATTCTAATCTTTCGGTTACCTTGGGCGGTGCATTCCAGGCTCGCATCACCAGTACCGGACCTAATTTTCGCTTTTCCGGCGATGGTGAGATCCATACTGCTGACAATACTTCACAAGTAACTTCAATCGACGAGGATACCAATGACGATAGCACCAGTGATCGCAGGACTTCTGAGGCAGAGATTCATACCACCTCGTTTGATGTCAGCGGTGTGCGCACTTCGATAGTTGCAGGTTTCTCGCAATCGACTGGTGACGGGGATGGCGGCGGGGATGGCGGCGGGGATGACGTGACAACCCAATAAGCAATCGGGTTGCTACATATACCATTCTTCAATAGCTATTGGGTGAGCCATCGGAACGATCCGATACTTTCATCAACTATGGTGACAAAGTATCAATCGATGGGACGCTATCGATGCTCAGGTGGGTTTACGCTGATCGAGTTGCTGGCCACTATTGTCATAATTGGTATATTGACTGCCTTGGTTTTCGGTGGCTTCCAGGTTGCCCGTGATCGTATAGAAAGTGCTCGTTGTATCCAGAACTTGCGCTCATTACATGTCGGTTTTGATTCATATGTCAGGGACAATGCTAGCTGGCCGCAGCTTGAGTTTACACAGAATCCTGCTGAGGATGGTCGTGAATGGCGTGAGGCGCTAGCCAAGTACGGTTGCGGTGGAGATGTTTGGTTGTGTCCAACTCACACGCGGTTAATGGATCCTGAAGATGTTGAGGCACTACCTTACCGTATCGACTACATGCCTACAAAATTTTCGCCGGGGGTGTTTACTCCGTACCGTTGGGCCAAACAACCGTGGCTAATTGAGATCGGCGATTTTCACGGTAAGGGCGCACATATTTTATTCCCTGATGGGTCGGTACGTACATTGAACGATGTTGTAAATACCAGCCGGAATTAGGTCAGCTGCCGGCTGTTGGGTCTGCCGATGCTCAATTTTCTCAGGGAAATTTGCTGCCGCTGTTTGCGTCACTAACATAGATAGGTACCATATAGAGAATGGCAGGATGTTGCGACACAGAGACTGGTCAAGCCAGTGCCCGATCGCCCGGTGGCAAAAGTTTTCAGAATGAGTGGATTCGTCTGGGAATCGCCGCATTGGTAGCGGGGCAGTCGATGGTCTTCGGCTTGGCTGTCAATATGACACCGCCAGAAGGAAGTATGCGAGACGTATTGCACTGGGCTTTAGCTTTAGCGGCAGTCATCGTATTTGTTTTGGTAGGAGGTCCGGTCTTGAAGCAGGCCTGGTACGGTGCACGCCAAGGCAGGATCAATGTAGAACAATTTTTTTTGCTGGGGATGTTTGGTGCTTTCGGGGCATCAGTCCACAGCTCGCTGACGGGAGCCGGAGCGGTTTATTATGAAGTCGTTGCGGTGTTGCTGGCAATTTACACGCTGGGATCAGTCATTGGCAGAAAGCGGAGAGAAGCGGCGCTAGCAAGCGCCGAGTCATTTCAGCGCGAGTTTGCATCAGCTACCGTGCGAAGCTGTTGTGGCAGCGAATCTAAAGTGGCGGTGGCAGAGGTCGGTGAAGGTGTCGAGGTGGTCGTGCGTCCAGGTGGGGGTATTCCGGTTGATGGCAGGGTAATCGAAGGGAGTGGCTATGTGAGAGAAGCAGCAGTCACTGGCGAGGCCTATCCGGTGGTTAAACGTCCTGGCGATTATGTGGTTTCGGGAAGCCATGCGGTCGATGCCCTGCTGGTAATTGAAACTACTGCGGGTGGTTCTAATCGGGCACTTGACAGGCTGGTGGCAGCCGTTAGGGAGGCACAGTCTCGACCGTCTGACCTGCAGCGAGAAGCGGATCGTATAGTGAGTTGGTTCCTGCCTGTGGTGCTGCTGGTTTCAGCATTGACCTTTATCGGCTGGACCTTACACAGCGGTTGGATCCCGGCATTATTCAACGCGTTGGCGGTAATTTTGATTGCCTGCCCGTGTGCCATGGGCTTGGCGACTCCAATTGGCGTCTGGAGCGCACTTAGCTATCTGGCCAAGCGGGGAATTGTGTGTAAATCGGGGGAAATGGTTGAGCGTTTTGCGCAGGCGGACACGGTGGTATTCGACAAAACCGGCACATTGAGCGAAGAGGAGTTGGGAATTGCGGATTTTGTTACCCGGGATGGAGTTGATCGCCCCCAGCTCCAGCAGCAAATCCATCAGTTGCAGATGCAATCTGACCACCCAGTCGCCAGGGCTTTTCGCAGATGGTCTGCTAGTGGCAAAAATTCAAAGCAAGCAGCGTGGAAACTGGTTGGTAAGGCACGCGTCCTACCCGGGGTCGGGGTAGAAGGGGCGTTGCACGGTGGTGCCAGTTCAGTGCAACTGCGCATCGGCAACGAAGGAATAGTAAATGATACACACAGTGTAGAGCAACTGCGGGAGAAGCTGTTGGTTCCTGAGGGTGAAAATGGGCACCAAATATTTGTGCTTAGAGATGGTGAGGTGGTTGGCTTGGCTGCGTTGCGCGAAAGTGTGCGCGAGTCGGCGGCTGAAGCTGTAGCTAGTCTACGCAGCTCAGGGTTCCGGGTTCTGATCATGACCGGCGACACGGCCGGTAATGCCGCGGCCATGCATAGTGCAGGAGTTGATGAGATACTGGCTGGGCTTTCCCCGGAACAAAAAGCTACCAAAGTAGAGGAATTGAAACAAGGTGGAGCTAAGGTTTGTTTTGTCGGTGATGGGATTAATGATTCGATAGCCTTATCACAAGCTCAAGCCGGGGTGGCGCTGGCGTCCGGGGCGGCGTTAGCAGGCTCATCGGCTGGAGCTGAAATGTTTGGCAATGACTTACGCAGAATTCCGGAGGCAATCGAATTATGCCGGCGCACGGTCAAGGCTATTCATGGTAACCTGAGGTTTGCGGCCTGCTACAACGTGGCAGGTATGGCATTGGCGGCAGCAGGTATACTCAATCCGGTAGTTGCGGCACTGATCATGCTGGTGTCGAGTGTCACGGTAACTTGGCGCGCCCTGAGCCAGGCGCAACGCATCCAGGATGAATCCGAAGAGGTAATGGATAGTGTGAGTGCTGATGATATTGACTGCCACCGAAATTCGGTTAGTAAGCAGACTGAGCATACTTTAAATATGCCTCAAAAGAATCCTGAGGTGCAACCGGTAAGATGAACGATGCACAACGCAGAGCATACATACGGGATCGTCAGCAGCATAGCGTTTTCTGGCGCATCATCCATATGCTTGGATCGCTTAAGCTGGCGCTGCTGTTACTGGTCACCATTGCTTTGGCCTGTGCTGTAGCTACGGTCTACGAATCGAAGTTTAATACCGAAATTGCCCAGGCATACATTTACAAGGCACCATGGTTTTTGCTCTGGCTGGGGGTATTGTGTATCAACCTGGCAGCTGCGGCGTTGACCCGCTGGCCGTGGCAAAAGAAGCATACGGGATTTGTCACAACGCATGCCGGCATCATTATTTTATTGATCGGGGCAATGGTTGGAATGGTAAGTGGGTTCGAGGCAAATGTCACTTTACGCAAAGGTGAAAGGCCGGTGGAGCGCTTGGTGCTCAATGAAACCGTGTTACAGGTCAACAGCCCCGTGGATGGAGCCATGTACTTGTTGGATTTCCCGGTTCAACGTCCCGCTATTTCTGCACAACGGCCGCGGGTGCTGCCGCTACCGGATACTAATACCAAATTGGTAGTGGATGAATATACAGAGTATTTGGCTGAAGTACCGGTACTCAAGCAGGCCGCCAACGGGCGGCCAGGAGTGCAGTTGACGCTGAGCAGTAACATGGTGACACAGGCAGTACCGGTGCGCATGTTACTTGGTGATGGCCAGAGTAGCTCTGAGTTTGATTTCTTTGGTCAGGCCAGGATTAGACTAATCGAAAGCAAGTTGCCGGCAGATAATGCGACAGCGGATGAAGCGGCAGAAATCACCCTTGAAACGCATATCGTCTTTGCCGATAAGTTGCCGGTTGTTCACACCCACCAAGGGCCTGCTGGAGATGTCGAGTTTCGCTTGGCACCTGCTGATGGTCAGCCGCAGACAAAATCACTCGATGACTGGATGCTCCTGGCGCGAGTCGGCGAGCAGGCACCCAGTGGCTTTGCGCTACCTGATGTGATCGAGCGTGCGGCGATGCTAGGTGGCTATCGCGTGGAAGTTCAGCAATTTTGGCCGGACTTTGTAATGGTTGATGGCAAGCCGGAGTCAGCCAGCGAAGAAATCCGCAATCCCGCAGTCCAGGTAAGGGTTAGCGGCCGGGTGCAACCTGTGGGAGCGAGTTTGCCGACCCTGGACCTGATTCCCGGCGAGAATGGCAAACTGAATTATTCGTTGACCCGTGGCGGACAAATCTACAAGTCAGGTGAACTTGCGGTTGGTGAGCCTGTTGCTGCCGGTTGGTCTGACTGGCAGATCACGCTTGATGTATTCGAGGAAAACGCAGTGGAAACCAGTGAACTTAAAGTGGTTGATAATGACATGGACGGCAGTGCGATCCCGGCTATTCGCGCGCGCCTGCGCGAAGCTAATGGACAGCAGGGTGACCCGGTGTGGATCCGTTCAGGCCGGGCTGAAGAGCTGTTCACATCCTCGCAAGTGGTCTTTGTGGGATTTGGTTTGAAGACGCAGCCGGTTCCGTTTGCCATTAATCTGCTGGACTTTCAAGTACCTCGCGATGAGGGCACTGACACACCGGCAGACTTCATCGCAACCCTGCAGTTTACAGACAGCAGTTCAGGTGAAGCGCTGCAACGCACCAGCCGCATGAATCATCCCGCAAGTTATCCCGGCAACTGGTGGAATGTAATGACCGGCGTGAATTACAAATTTTCGCAAGCACAGTGGAACCCGGAAAACCTTGACGAGACGACACTACAGGTGCTCTACGATCCTGGTTGGCTATTTAAATGGGTTGGTTCGCTGATGATTTGCACTGGAATATTTATCATGTTTTATTTCAAGCCATACGCCAAAAAGAGACCACCGTTACAATCAGACCGGTCTATCGAATCCGAGGTTGGAACCGCGCAAGCCGTTTCCGCCAAAGATCGAACACCAGAACTGGTTGGCCGCACGACTCAACAATTAAATGATTAAAACCTATCTTACATTAAGCCTATTACTGATTTCTCAAGTAGCTGTTCCTAGCACGACGCTAACAGCCTCCGAGAAACAGGATTACGGCATCCTTGAACTGATT